>JBEPWP010000007.1:0-20348 GCA_041642355.1 Fodinibius sp.
GAAATTAATGAAGACCGATGGTGGAAATTCTTTTCTAAAAAACTTTTTAAAGAAGAAGAGTTTGAAACGGCGAAGCAGAATTTAAGAGAATTTTATGGTGAACATGGATTCCTTGATTTCCGGATAACAAGTGATACGGTCTATACTTTTCCATACACACAGCGCAGGTTAGTATTCTTGAAAACTCCTGCAGAGGGTATTAAGGTTGATTTAACGGTTGATGAAGGACCGCAGTACAAGGTTCGTGATATTTCTTGGGAAGGGAATACGGTTTATACCGATGAACGGCTTACTGAAGTACTGGGATTTGAAAAAGGAGAAATATTTGATCAGAAAAAATTCCAGGATAAGACAGAATTTTCTCAGGAAGGTACTGACATAACAAGTCTCTACCGCGATATAGGATACCTATTCTTCAGAGTAGAACCGGAAATTGAAGTTGTCGGTGAAGACTCTGTGGATTTAAATATGAATATTTACGAAGATGAAATTGCCTATATCGAAGAAGTTTCTTTTACCGGCAATAATAAAACGCACGATGATGTTGTGCGGCGAACCCTGAGAACAGTACCCGGCCAGAAATACAGTCAGCAAGCGATTGTAAGAACAATCCGTGAGCTGGGACAACTGGGGTATTTCCGTCCACAGGCTATTACGCCAAACCTTTCGCCGGATCGTGAAAATCATACCGTAGATATTAATTATCAACTTGATGAATCGCAGAGTACCGATAACTTTGAATTTTCTGGTGGTTTCGGTGGACAGGGTATTGGCCTGATTTTATCGGCGCGCTTGAACTTCAATAACTTCTCGATACAACGTGCTCTAAAAGGAGAAGGATGGAATCCTATACCTTCAGGAGACGGCCAGAAATTATCGCTTGGCGTACAGGTGACTGGTAGCGGTTATCAGAGTTATAGTCTTGGGTTTCAGGAGCCTTGGTTAGGTGGTAGACCATTGTCACTGGGTGTAAATATGAGTTACGATTTAATCAGCTACCGAGGCATGTCGTCTCGTAACGAATTGCTTTCGGGGAGTGTCTCACTTGGTAGGCGATTAGACTGGCCTGATGATTATTTTACTCACCGATCCGTAATTTCTTACCAGTTGTATGATGTAGCCGGTGGGGCTTCATTCCTTGCGGAAGGTACGTCTAGCATTTTAAGCTTAAAGCAGGAGTTAGAACGTAATTCTATCGATAACCCCATTGCGCCTTCTACAGGTTCTAAATTTAGTATTTCGGGTGAAATTGCACCACCATTCCCCGGCTTCTCACAGTTCTACAAGTTGAAGTCATCGTATCAGAATCATACTACTGTTGTTGGTAAACTGGTGATGACGAATACGGTTGAATATGGTTATCTGGGTTACCTGAGCGATAGTCAGCGAAGTGATTTCCAACGTTTTAAGTTGGGTGGAACGCAAATGCAGCAGCGTCAGAGCTTTTTGGATGATAATATTGATCTTCGCGGTTTTCCCGGTGGACGAAATGGTTCAATTTCACCTATACAAAACGGTGAGCCGGTAGGTGGACGTCTTTATACCAAGTATTCATTTGAGCTTCGATACCCTGCCATTACCGAGCAGCAGGCTCAGGTTCATCCGTATATGTTCCTCGACTCTGGTAATGCTTTTGCAGATACCCGAGAATTTTCACCTTTTGATGTAAAACGTTCCGTTGGTTTCGGAACGCGTATTTACTTGCCAATACTTGGATTGGTTGACCTCAGTTATGGTTATCGTTTGGATGGTATTCCAATTCCGAATAATCCAATCCGGCCCGGCGAATGGCAGTTCTTGTTTAACATTGGTGCACCATTTCAATAATGGCCAAACTTATTTTACATAGTACCTTTGTCTTTTTCTTGCTGATGGTTAGCGCTAGTATAGCAAGTGCACAGAACCAAAAAATCGGCTATGTAAATACTGATCAGATTCTGGCGCAAATGTCGGAATATCAGGGAATACAAGAGCAGCTAAGCACGTTGAGTTCGGAGTGGAATAAACAGCTGGATGCTATGGAGCAGGAAATAGATCAGCTTAAAGAAGACTTTGAGGCCAAAGAAATTTTATATACCGAAGAGCTTAAAAAGCAGAAAAAACAGGAGATCCAGAATAAGGTTCAACAGCGCCAACAGTTTTTAGAAGAGAAGTTTGGTTCGGAAGGGGAATACTTTCAAAAACAGAAAGAACTGCTTGAACCTATTCAGCGAAAAGTATTTGAAGCCGTAAGTAAGGTTGCAAACGATCAAAACTTTGATTTTGTCTTTGATCGTGCCCAGAATTCTAACATGCTTTTTGGTGGGCAGCAATGGAATTTAAATAAGGAGGTACTACAGGAGCTTGGTATTACGTTAAATGAATCAAGCAATTGATAAAAATAGTTTTTATACTCACAGGCCGAATAATTGAATCCCAAAGATAAATTGATCTAATGTTTAGAAAGTTAGCGAGTTTATTTGTTCTGTTCCTTTTTGTTGTAACTACATCGGCATTTGGACAACTGAGCATAGGGTATCTCAATACCCAGGAAGTAATTAGCCAGATGCCTGAGCGTTCACAAATTGAGCAGGAACTGAATGGCTTTATCCAACAAAAGCGACAAGAGTTGCAACAGAAAACAGCGGAATTTCAGGATGCTGTTGCTGAATTTCAGCAGAATCAAGAAAGTATGTCTGATAGCGAAATTCAGAACAGAGAACAACAGTTAGCAGAGATGGAAGCTGAGATGACACAATTTCGACAAGGACTTCAGCAGCAGATACAGCAGCGTAGAGCTAAGTTGTTAGAGCCATTATACAATAAAATGGACGAAGCAATTAGTACGGTTGCTGAAAATAACAGTCTTGATTTCGTTATTAATGAAGCAACCGGTAACGGCGAAGATGTCGTCTACTATGCTGCCAGCGAAAAATTGGATATTACTGCGCAAGTTTTACAATACATCAACGAAACATCTGACCAGAATTAATTGAAAATACACTCTATTATGTTAAAACGAATACTATCGATATCGCTACTTTGTTTTTTAGCTGTTGGCTTTACTGGCCTGTCTACGGCACAGGCGCAAGGGCAACAAATGGAAATTGGCTATGTTGATCCCCAGTCCATATTGAATAAAATGCCTGAGATGAAAGCTGTTCAGCAGCGTTTGCAAAATTTTATTGAACGCAAACGAGAAGAATTCACCACTAAGCAGCAAGATTTTCAACAGCAGCTTACCGAGTATCAGCAAAAAGCTGATGTTATTAATGAGTCTGCTCGTCAGCGCGAAGAAGAACGCCTAGGAGAATTAAATGCTGAGTTGCAACAGTATCAATCACAGATACAGCAAGAAATACAACAGAAACAGCAGGAGTTGGTAGGTCCGCTCCTTGATCAGATTGATAATGCTGTTGGAACTGTTGCCGATGATATGGGACTAACCTATGTGATTAATACAACTACCAGTCAAGGTGATATGATTATTCTTTACGCTTCTGATGAAGCTCAGGAAAAGTACAATATTACTGATCAGGTAATGCAGGAGTTGGGCATTTAAGGTTGTAAATACTTTTTAGCTATTTTAAGGCAGCTCGCACTGGGCTGCCTTTTTTTATTTTACTCTCCGTTTTCGATTTCTGATATAATCTTCGAAAATATAGCCCCCCAGCTTATCAAGCGACGCAAAATAAGCCCGTCCTTTATTTGTTTCAGTGAGTTTACGAACAAAATCCTGTAGGTAGGGATCTCTGGCAATCATAAATGTAGTGATATCAATATTGTCACGTCGGCATTTTACCGCTTCGTCTAACACTCTATTTACAATTTTTCGATCTAGCCCGAAACTGTTTTTATAGATTTTTCCATTCTCAATAATGCAGGATGGTTTGCCGTCGGTAATCATAAAGATTTGTTTGTTGGCAAACTTGCGCCGATGCAGCGTGTGTCGAGCTAACTCGAGGGCTTGCTGGGTATTTGTATGATAGGGGCCAACTTTTAAGTAGGGTAGATCTTCAATGTCTACCTTCCAGGCTTCATTGCCAAAAGCAATGATATCCAGCGAGTCTTTGGCGTAGTTATTGAGAATGAGTTCCGACAGGGCCATAGCTACTTTTTTGGCCGGTGTGATACGATCTTCGCCATAAAGCACCATAGAGTGGCTTAAATCAATGAGTAATACCGTTGCTACAGATGTGTAATGATCGGTGTCATGCACGCGTATATCATCTTCATGCAGCTTCATCTGGTCGATGTTGCTATGACGTAGCATATTCATCATGGTCCCGACGCTATCGATATTGGCAATATCATCGCCTTGCTGCCATTTTCGTGTTTCGGGCTGACGTTCTAAACCCTTGCCGGTATGATCAGTCTGATGATTACCGGCTGCACCTTTTTTAAGATCATTAAAGATTTCTTCGAGTGCGTGTTGTCGGAGGCTCCGTTCCGTTTTGCGGGTGATGACAAATTGTTGTTCATTGTCATCTTGTTTAATGAATCCACGTTCCTTTAATTCATCTACAAAGTCACCGATATCATAGTCATCAAACTGATCAGTGAGATTGTAATCATTATCAAGCTCGGTAAGCCAGCGCAGGGCTTGCTGGACGTCTCCGCTTGCAATAGTGAGTAGCTCTTGAAAGGTATCCCAAAGAGCATCAAAAGGAGATTGTCCCTTTGATTTTGCGAATCGTTCATCCCACTGTTGATACTTGAAATGCATAGTAAAAAGGTTGACTTTAGTCTGAGTAAAACTAACACTTTAGAAATTGTTTTAATTCATTGTAATGAATAATTCCAGTAATACAAACGCCCCTGAACTTACAGACCGTATCATGTTTGAACGCCAACTTTGGGGAGAGGAATATGAACGTGTTATGGGATTAGATGAGGTTGGACGTGGCTGTCTATCGGGACCAGTTGTTGCAGCCGGTGTAATTTTTGAACCGGGAACCTACGTGGAGGCGATACGAGACAGCAAAAAGTTGACACTAAAAGAGCGTAAGCAGCTTACAAAACAAATTAAAGATGAGGCATTGTATTGGACGATTCAATGGTGTAGTCCTTCAGAGATTGATGAGCTAAATATTTTACATGCATCTATTAAGGCCATGACAAAATGTGCTGAAGCCGATGGGGCAAATCCCGATTATCTCCTTGTTGATGGAAATCGATTTAGTTCGGGAATGTGTCCACACAAATGTATTGTTGGGGGCGATGATAGATCAATGAGCATTGCCGCGGCTTCAATTATTGCAAAAGTTTACCGCGATGAGTTGATGATAGATCTCCATGAAGAGTATCCTCACTATGGTTGGGATACGAATGTCGGTTATCCCACAGCTAAGCATTTTAAGGGCCTAAAGAAGCATGGAGCAACGAAATTTCACCGGCAGAGTTTTAACTTGCGTACCGATAAAATGTTAGACAAATAAGGCCGTTATCGATAGATGCTGAACTGTCGCTTATAGAAGTCCAGATTTAAACAGATTCCCAGCATCAAGGTGTTTGTGATGAGAGCTGAGCCACCGTAACTAATAAATGGGAGTGGAATCCCAATAACAGGAAGCAAGCCCGAAGCTGAACCCACGTTGATGAAGAAATGTGTGAAAAGAATTGTTAGTACTCCCACCATTACCAGTTGTGCAAAGGGATGTTTATGACTAGCTGCCATGCGCAGAAGCTGCAGGATAAGGGCCAGTAGTAAAAGTACGGTAAGGGCAGCACCCATAAAACCAAATTCTTCGCCAATCACACAGAAAATAAAATCAGTCCACTGTTCAGGTAAAAATCGTAGTTGTGTTTGTGTCCCCTCCATAAAACCTTTGCCGTAGATACCTCCTGATCCTATGGCTGTCTTCGCTTGGATCACATTCCAGCCTGCTCCCTGCGGATCAAAAGAGGGATTGGTGAAAGCCTCAATACGGGCACGTTGGTGCGGTTGAAGGACCTGACTAAGAGCAACCTGGATACCGATGACAAGCAAAATACCAGTAACAAAAGAGCTGAATGTTAGCCAGGTTCGTCGTTGTAATATAAAGATTGCCAGTGTAATAATTACAGCGGCAACGAGTCCCCAGTACCATGATATGATTGTGAGATAGCCAATTATGGCAGGTGATATTATAAATAGGGAGATACCGTAGGGCAGACCTGACCAAAAAAGTATGACAGGAATTAATGCAAAAAATATGATAGCAGTTCCCATATCATTTTGAAGAATAACCAATAGACCGGGTACTGCTATTAGAGCAACTGCAATAGTAGCTGATTTTAAATTTTCTGCCGAGATATTGCGTCGGCTCGTCAAATAATTGGCGACTGCAAGTATAGTGGCAATTTTCATTAATTCACTTACTTGCAGGTTAAAGGGCCCTAGTACCAGCCAGCTTCTGGCACCATTTACTTCTTTACCTATAAAAAGGGTTAGAATCATTAGTAAAATTCCAAGACCGTAAAATATGTAAGACCCTTCTTGAAAGGTCCGTGGATTAATAAATTGCAGTCCGATCAAAAGAAGTATGGCTATGCCAAAGCCAATCAGTTGCTTATAAAAATTAAACTGGATATAGCTAGGCAAGAATTCGGCAACGGGGCCCTGTGTAGCACTGTAGATAGCTATAAGTCCCACCGTAATAAGACTTGCCCAAAGCATGACAAGTGGCCAGCTAAGTTCCTTGAGATTGTTCATCTATATTCTCGTTCTCTTCTTCATCGGTTGTCTGTTTTCTGGGCTCAAACGTTTTTACATAGTTATATACATATTGCCGATCTATTTCTCCTGTTAAGTATTGTTCAATAAGGAGAGAGGCGATTGGAGCAGCAGAGATAGATCCATAGCCTCCGTTTTCGATGAGCACGGCAACGGCTATTTTAGGATCATCTAAGGGGGCAAAACTTATGAACCATCCATGGTCTTGGCCATGTGGATTTTGAGCTGTCCCTGTTTTTCCCGCTACTTTAATACTGTCCAAATCTGCATAGTATCGTCCACTGCCATCGGTAACAACTCTGCGCATTCCCTGTTTTACGACATCTAATTCCGTAGATTCAACCCAGCCAATTTTTTCTTTTTGAGGATTGGTTAACATCGTGGTCCCATCATTTTTTTGTATGGCACTTACAAAATGTGGTTGTACCTTGTATCCGCCATTACTAATCTGGGCAGCAACCAACGCCATCTGTAGGGGGGATACTGCCATAAAACCTTGTCCTACCCCCAAACTGAGTTGGTCACCAATGCCCCATTTCCCTTCGCCCAATACGCGATTAAAGAATGTGCTGTCGGGGATCGTGCCGCTCACTTCGTTGGGAATATCGATATTATTGTATTGGCCCAATCCAAATGAGGTAGCAAGTTCATGCCATTTGTCAAGTCCCTTTTGAGTGGCAATTTTATCCATCAGCCAAAAGAAAAAGGTATTGCTGGATTCTTGGAGTGCCTTGCGAACATCATATTTACCAGGATCAGCCAAATCATTATAACGACGTCCTCGTGAATAATAACCGGGATTGTCAATTTCAGTTTCGGGGGTGATGATTCCGAGTTCCAATCCCATTAGGGCCATAAGTGGCTTAAAAGTAGATCCTGGAGGTTGTTTGCCCGACACGGCACGATTATACATGGGATTGGTGGTATCTGCGTTAATGCTATCCCAATAGGTCTTATCAAGACGCCCGGAGAGTTTTCGGATGTCAAATTCAGGAGCACTTACCATACTTAGAACAGCGCCATTATCTGGATTTAATGCTACAACGGCTCCCCGTTTGCCTTGCATAAGATCTTCAGCCAGAAGTTGTAGCTCGGTATCAATGGTGGTATATAAATCCGATCCTTTCTTGGGACTCTCATCAATAGCACCATCTTGATATGATCCCAGGTTTTGTCCCATGGCGTTAATTTGGATGTATTCGGTGCCAAGGGTACCGCGCAGTTGTTCTTCATAGGCCATTTCGAGGCCGCTCTTGCCTGTTTTATCACCAAGGTGATAATTTTGTGTTCCCAAATATTCTTCTTTGGATACCTCTCGTAAATACCCGAGAATATGTGAAGCCTTGAGGCTGTCAACGGGATAACTACGTTTACTTTCAATTTGATGTCCCACTCCCGGAAGTTGCCAAATGCTTTCTTGAATAATGGAAAACGTTTCAAAATCAACTTCGGTAAAAATTCGAGATGATCGATAGTAAGAATAGTCGCGGGCTTCCTGCACTCTTTTTTCAACTTCCTCTACCGAAACGTCCATGAGTTCGGCTAGAATAGGAGTGTTTTTTTTGTCGTAACTGGCGGGGGTTACCGTGATGGTGTAAATGGGTTGGTTATCAACAATTAGATTACCATTGCGGTCATAAATTAACCCGCGGGCTGGGTTGATGACTTCTTGCCGAAGTGAATTCTCTCGACTGAGTGGATTGTACTTATCGTAGTCTAGTATCTGTAGTTGGAATAGTCTACCCAAAATAATGAGTCCCAAAACAACAATACATACCTGGAGTACCCGGAGGGAAATCTTGGTACGTATTTTTCTTCGGTATTGCATTAGGGCTGGTTCAGTTGGTTCTGAATAAATGGATAAAACTTGCTACAAACGCAGTATATAAACTACTACCAAGGAGATGTTGCCAGAAATAAAATTCACCTGTATAATTTTGTATTGCGACATTGAGTCCCAGAAATATGAGATTATGGATTAAAGCAGCAATGGTAATAGTTAGAAATATTTGCCCAATGAGTAACTGTTTTTTTGATCCTCTTGGGATGAAGTTGTAACTCATGAATACCAATAACGTTTTTGAGAACATATTTAGTCCCCACAAATCGAGCATGGCATCTTGTAAAAAGCCCAATCCTGCGGCCATAAATAAAGCCGCAGTTCGGTCTTTACGTGCCATATACCACACCAAAAAGATAAGTAGCAGATCGGGTTGCACCTGCATGATTTTGAGATGTCGAAAGAGCACCACTTGGATCAAGAGAAAGCCAAACCCGATGCCAAAATTTTTAAAACGTTCAGGATTCATTGTAAAAGATTTTCATAATCTTCATTCAATTTTTTGATAGTGGTATCCGGCTCGAATTTTACAATAAAGCCTTCGGCAATCTCAAAAAGGTTTACGAACGGTTCAATGTACACCTGTTGCGTTTCTTTCCCTTCCTGTGGTTCGGTGCGCAGTACTTTTCCAATAGGAATATCAGGCGGAAATTGATTGCTGTATCCAGAAGTAACTACCACTTCACCAGTGTCAACATCAGTAGTTTGGGGGACATAATTAAGTTGTAGTTCTTTGATGTTTTCTCCCTCCCATGAGACAATGCCATAAGCATTGGATTGCTGGAGTTTAGCACTAACCCGAAAAAGCGTATTGAAATAGGGCATAATCTGTGAATAACCATTGGCTGTTAAAATTACCTTGCCTACAAGCCCCTCGGATGAAACCATAGGCATCC
The DNA here is from genome assembly GCA_041642355.1 of Fodinibius sp. Taxonomy (GTDB): domain Bacteria; phylum Bacteroidota; class Rhodothermia; order Balneolales; family Balneolaceae; genus Fodinibius. Next base: position 9,431 of record JBEPWP010000007.1, read on the forward strand.
CATTGGTTATCCCGTCTTTTTGGCCGGCATCAACGGTGAGCGAATTGGTAATTTGGTTTAATTCTTTGCCCACAATCTGAACTGGGTATAGGCTAAGGTTGCTCTCACTGCTGAACTGTAACAGCTCCCTAAGCTTTTCGTTGCGTTGCTCGGCGGCTCTGAGGCGACTTAACTCATCCAAAAGCAAGACGTTCTGTTTTCTCAGGTAGGTATTAGTTTTCAGGGCTTGGCGGTACACTCGAACATTTGAAAGCGGTTCTTCCAGATAGCTGAACATCGTTATCGATGCTTTTCGCAGGTTATTAAGCCCACCCTGATATCGCCCAATCATCAGTGCTACTGCAACAATTAAAATAAGCGCTGTGATTATATGATCTTTAGCATCGGCTATGCTGGGAAGTTTGAATCGCATTCACCTTCTCTGGATTTAAGAAATGACAGTTCTGTAGTATTCGATATCTTCGAGAATGGCTCCCGTTCCGCGTACAACAGCCGTCAATGGGTCTTCAGCGATATGAACAGGGAGATCAGTAGTTTCGATGATCAGTTTATCCAGGTTTTTGAGTTTGGCGCCACCACCGGTAAGCATGATACCGCGATCTAGGATATCAGCTGAAAGTTCGGGAGGCGTTTGCTCTAGCGATTTGGTAATAGATTCTACAATAGTATTAACCGACTCAGAGATTGCTTCGCGAACGTCTTTTGAAGAAACGTGGCGAATTCTGGGAACACCGTTTACCAAATCACGACCCTTCGTTTCCATATCCAGCTCCTCATCTAACGGTGCCGCAGAGCCAATCTCACACTTAATCTTTTCGGCTGTACGCTCACCAATCAACAGGTTATGATTCCGTCGGAAATAGTTAATGATATCATCATTAAGCTCATCACCGCCCAAGCGAACAGATTGTGCATAAACAATGCCTGAAAGTGCAATAACAGCAATTTCCGTCGTTCCACCTCCGATATCCACAATCATATTTCCAATGGGTTCATGGACATTCAACCCAATACCTATGGCTGCGGCCATGGGTTCGTCAACCAGGTGAACTTCTTTTGCTCCGGCATGTTCAGCACTATCGCGAACGGCCCGTCGTTCAACTTCGGTAATGCCACTGGGCACGCATACCACCATCTGTCGCGTGCTGGAATACCATTTCATTTTAACCTTGTCGATCATTCCCCGAATCATTTGTTCGGCAACTTCAAAATCAGCAATAACCCCATCACGGAGTGGCCGGACAGTACGAATATTTTTATGGGTCTTTTCGTGCATAAGACGGGCTTCATGGCCCGTTGCAACTGGCTCATTTTGTGAGTTCAGTGCGACGATAGAAGGTTCGTTAAGCACAATACCTTCACCGCGTGAGTAAATGAGTGTGTTAGCGGTTCCAAGGTCAATAGCTATGTCGGTATATAGCCAGTCAAACCAGCCTGCATTTTGCTGATCCTGTTTCTTTTTAGATGCGTGTTTATCCATGATTATGTAGTGTAGATGAGCTAATTGTAATCAAGTTGATCGCCTGAATAATTTCAAAGAATGAAAATACAATTTTGTAAGTCTATTTGCGAATTAATCAGAATTAAAAGCAAAAACCAAATTGTTGATAATTTTAGTGTCTAAAATGTCTATTGCCGGTAAAGACCATTGCCAGCTCCAAGTTATCAGCAGCCTCGATTACCTCTTCGTCGCGGATGCTGCCCCCCGGTTGAATTACACAAGTTGCCCCGGCTTTGGCTGCGGCTTCAACACCGTCGGCAAATGGGAAAAAGGCATCTGAAGCGATGGCTGTACCTTCCAGTGAAAGCCCTTCTTGTTTTGCTTTGGCAATGGCAATTTCTGATGCCTCAACACGACTTGTTTGTCCCGTACCGATGCCAATTGTTTGACCATCCCTTGCATATACAATTGCATTCGACTTAACATGTTTCACAACTTTCCAAGAAAATAATAGATCTTTTATTTCCTGTTCAGTGGGCTTTCGGTCAGTAACGGCTTTTAATTCTTTTTTGCTCACGGTTTTAACATCTGCTTCCTGGCTTAAGGCTCCTCCAAAAATAGATCTGAATTGAAGATTTTGATCAGTGTTGGGGAGTTTCTGAATGCGGATAAGTCTCCTGTTCTTCTTTTGCTGCAGCAGTTCTAAGGCCTCTTTGCTATAAGATGGAGCGATGATAATTTCTGTAAATATCTCATCGATCTTTTCGGCGGTCTTGATATCCAGTTCTTTGTTGACTGCTACAATTCCGCCAAAAGGTGACATCGTATCTGTGGCAAAGGCTTTATCCCAGGCATCAGGAAGTTCAGTAGAGATTGCTACGCCGCACGGAACGGTGTGCTTAAAGATAGCACAGGTAGGCTTGTCATGTTGAAAATCAGTAATAAGATTAAGGGCCGCATCAACATCGGTAAAATTATTATAGCTAAGCTTCTTACCGTGAAAGCAGTCAATAAATTCATTTTGACTGCCGTAAACAGCAGCTTTTTGATGTGGGTTTTCTCCATATCTGAGCGGTTGTGACTTGGGTAATGAAATATTCAGCTGTTGTGGTAACTCATCTTCTTTTTTATCCAGGCTATTAAAATAGTTGGCAATGGCCGCGTCATAACGCGCGGTATGATTAAAAGCTGTTTTGGCCCACTCTTGTCGTTTTTCGAATGATAGTTCTGATTTCTCTTTGAGTTCTTTGGTAAACTCTTGGTATTGGTTTGGGGATGTGAGCACACAAACGTGGGCGAAGTTTTTGGCTGCTGCGCGAATCATTGTTGGACCACCGATATCTATGTTTTCGGTTGCAATAGCGGGGGTACAATTGGGATTGGCAACGGTTTCTTCAAAAGGGTATAAATTGACGACCACAAGCTCGATAGGTTTAATGTCAAGGCGATTCATCTCATCCACATCGGGTTGATGGCTGGTGCGTCCCAATAAGCCGCCATGAATATTAGGATGAAGTGTTTTTACCCTTCCATCAAGGCACTCTTCAAACCCTGTAACATCACTGACGTCGGTTACAGGAATGTCGTCTTCACGAATTTTTTGAGCAGTTCCTCCTGTGGAAATAATTTCGATATCCGCGTTATGAAGCTGGCGGGCAAGATCAACAATGCCCGTTTTATCAGAAACGGAAAGGAGTGCTCTATTTATTTGTAAAGGGGTGGTGGGGAGAGAGTCAAGAGGTTGTAATGACACGATTTAGAAGTAAAATTAAGCGTTGGTATTCTTGTTCAGTTGATTAGCTAATTCTGCTATAACTTTGGGAAATAGCTTATGCTCTTCTTTTAAAATTCGTTGGGCCAGCGTTTCGGGATCATCTGATTTTTTAACCGGTACTTTACGCTGCCCTAAAATTGGGCCCTGATCATATTCATCAGTAACAAAATGTACCGTACATCCCGATTCAGGTTCCTCATTATCAAGGACGGCACGATGAACATTCATCCCATAAAACCCTTTCCCTCCATATTTTGGTAACAGGGAGGGATGAATATTAACGATACGATTTCTGTACTTTTTTATGACTTCTGATGGGATTTTGGTCATGTAGCCGGCCAGAGCGATAAGCTCAGCATCCCATTTATTAAGCTCTTGGAGCAGGGCCCCCACATAATCAGAATGGGATGAAAAATCGGTTGGAGATAGATGCCTGTGAGCAATATTATGTTTTTGAGCACGCTCAATGGCTTGAATACCTTCTTTATTAGTGATCAGACCGACTATACGCCCATCAATCTGCCCGTTTTCGACAGCATCAATAATAGCTTGAAAATTTGTGCCTGATCCCGAGGCAAAAACAACAATGTTTGTCAAGACAGTGGACCCAATGTGTGGTTATTGGTTAGCGGCTAAGATAAATAAAAATGCAGACAGATTAAGGGTGATTTTAGAGGGGTTATTCAGCTTCTGGGGAATTGCCTGCTCGGAAAACATAGTAGTTATTAAAGCTCCAGCTAATCTGATTAAATGTAATTTTAATGATCGTAGCAATAGGTACAGCAACCAACATTCCAAGAATTCCGGCCGTTTCAGCACCAATCATAATTATAAATAGGATAGCTACCGGATGGATATCAGCTGACCGAGAGAAGATAAGTGGTTGTAAAACAACATTATCGAGGATTTGAACGGCAAGAATGGCAAGAATACAGGGCAAGACAAGCGAAAAATTTCCAATCTCAATAATAGAAACCACAATTGACAAGATATAACCAATAATTGGTCCGAAGTAGGGTATGGTGTTAGCGATACCAACGGCAATTCCTACTGAAAGGGAGTTATTAAGCCCAACTATTGACAATCCGATCCAAGATGTGAAAGTAATGATGATACTCTGAAGCATTACTCCTCTAAAATAAAGACCTAAACGACTTTCGATTTTATCAATCAGACTCAGTGTAGTTTCGAAATATTTATTGGGGACTAATTTCAGGATATCGCGGCGGATTTTTGTACCATCTTTGAGAAAGAAAAACGTTGCAAAAGGGATGATAAGTGCAGCGGAAAAGATATTTGTAAAAATCCCAATAATATTACTGACTGCGGACGGGATTTCGCCTACATCAAACAGTTCCTGGATTACTGATGAAATATTAGAGCTGAGAAATCCATCGGGAATAAACGTAAACTTTTGGCTTAGCTGACCCTCAATTTTTTGCGTAATGCTTTGAATATTCTCCATGTTAAGTTGGCTGGCCAACTCCACCATCTGGTTTGCAATAATGGGGATAACATTGGTCGAAATCCAAACGAGAACTAAAACTAGTGAGCTTAAGGTGAGCGTAATCGAAAAAGTTCGGTTCATTCCGGCCGACTGCATCCGATTTACTAAGGGATCAAGCACGTAGCTGAAGATCATGGCAATAATTGCATACCCCACCAAGGTACCATACCGAAATAGAAGGTAGCCGATCACAGCAATGCCAGCAAGTCCAAGCACTGATTTTATGACACGCTCGAGAGTAATGTTATTCATTGCTCAATGGCTTTCATTAACTCATCTATATGGTTGTAGATACTTGATGGTCGATATCCCTTTCTGGCTAGATGATCAATCACCTTTTTCTTTCGCTTATAAGGATCCTCTTCTCTCAAAAAGCGTCTTTTTCGTTTTAAAACCAAATGTAAAAAAAGCTCCTTTAAATTTTTATCTTCAAAGACTTTTTGGATGTTTTGTTCGGCAAGATTTCCTGAAATCCCTTTTTTATACAGATGGGCCTTAATTTTATTCGGCCCCCATTTATTAAGGTGGCTTTTATCCTTCACGAAATTTTCGACAAAACGTTGTTCGTCTAGGTACCCTTTCTCTTCTAGCTCATCGAGTACGCTCTCAATAATATTTTTTGGATACTCCTTTCGGATGGCCTTGGTAAAAAGCTCTTTTCGTGAATGATCACGACTACCCAACCGCTTCATTAGGTATGATTTTACCTTAAACCGTCCCTCTTCACGTTCAATCTCTCTGAGCTTGGCATGCGTAAGGGTATCTCCCTTGGCAAGGTTGAAATTGAGGAGCGTCTGCTCAGAAACACCGACCAGAAACTCCTCATCAACAAAGATTGAATAGCGTTCTTTGTTCTTTTTTTGAACACTGATGGAGCTAATTACTCCGGGTAAAAGTTCATCTGACTCCTCTTGCATCACTAATCGTCGCTATCAGAATCGTTGTCCTTATCCTTTGATTCTTCTTCTCCATTTTCTGACTCTTCGGTATCTGTTGGAGGATTCATCTGCTCGCGAACCTGCTGTTCGATCTTTTCAGTGAGTTCAGGATCAGATTCAAGGAATTCAATAGCATTGTCGGTACCCTGTCCGATTGGCTCTCCACCATATCGATACCAGCTACCGCGCTTTTCGATGATGTCAAACTCGACGGCCATGTCAAGGATTTCGGCCATCCGCGAAATGCCTTTGCCATAAATAATATTGAATTCAACTTCTTTAAAGGGAGGGGCTACCTTGTTTTTTACAACCTTTACTTTTGTACGATTTCCAACCATATCATCGCCTTTTTTAAGGGAGCCAATCCGCCGGATGTCCATTCGTACCGATGAATAAAACTTAAGAGCTCTACCACCAGAAGTAGTTTCCGGGTTACCAAACATTACGCCAATTTTTTCACGGATCTGGTTAATAAAAATAACAGCCGTACGGGTTTTATTTATGATACCCGTAATTTTACGCATTGCCTGCGACATTAACCGTGCCTGTAGTCCCATATGCGAATCACCCATTTCTCCTTCAAGTTCAGCACGGGGAACAAGGGCTGCTACCGAGTCAACAACGATTACGTCTAGAGCGGCAGAACGGATAAGGGTTTCAGTAATTTCAAGGGCCTGCTCCCCACTGTCGGGCTGAGAGACAAGTAGTTCATCAGTATTAATACCCAGGTTTTTGGCATAACGGGGATCAAAAGCATGCTCTGCATCAACAAAAGCAGCATATCCACCAGCTTTTTGAGCTTCTGCTATAATATGAAGGGCAAGCGTAGTTTTACCACTGGCTTCGGGTCCGTAAATTTCCGTTACACGGCCGCGGGGAACGCCTCCTACCCCTAGTGCATAATCTACCATTATGGAACCGGTGGAAATGCTAGGAACATCCTGAGTGGCCTCATCCCCGAGCCGCATGATCGTACCTTTGCCGTGTTGTTTTTCAATTTGGCCAATGGCCATTTCTAGTGCCTTTTCGCGATCTTTATTATCAGACATAAATGAGAAAGTAATTAGATTTTTGAGTTTTCACCGGACAATATATTAAATAATAATGACAACGTAGTGTCAGTCTATCTCTTGGAATATTTCTTCGTCCTTGGTGGTTGATCTGTATAGTAAGATCCTTGAAACTGTAAATCCTTACATTATGGATTTATTCTAGTTGCTACTTTTTTCAACTCATCCATGACTTGAGTGATTTGTTGAGTCGTAATATAGGGAGCTACGCCCAAACGCAGAATATCTCCCCGTGCATCTGTATAAACGCCTTTTTCAATGAGCTTAGCACGAATTGATTTTGCAAAAGGTGATTCTAAAGCTAAGAATCCACCCATGTTTTCGAGGGGTTGTCTGTGGGCAAGCGTAATAACTTCGGAATCAAAATTATGGTCGAAAAAAGTTTCTCGAAGTAGCTTTATTTGTTGTTGATACTGCTGGTGCAGTACTTCTGGCGTTAAATTCATCTCTTCAAAAAATGTAACCACCTTAGCCGCTCTGAATTGTGAAGTTGCATCAAAAGTGCCACTGGCAAAACGCTGATGGTCATCAGTATAAGAAATGCGATCGCCTTTAGATTTATCCAACTCACTGAACGAAGCAAACCAACCCGTTATGGCGGGACGTAGCCCACAATTTTTGGGATAACGCAAAAAACAGTTGCCCTCACCCCATTGCAGGTATTTATATCCGCCAATTAGAATATAGCAGTCTTCAAGATTTTCTTCAGTGACAGACAGCGGCACAACATTGGTCCCGTGATAATCATCAATTAAGAAAGGAATGTTATGTGCACTGGTGATTTCAGCTATTTTGCTAAGGTATTGGTTTATAATTCCACTCTTAAAATATACGCGCGATAGCATCACCGCTGCAACATTTTCATCTAATGCTGACTCAATTTTATTAGCAATATCATCAGCATGGCCATTGACAGTAACAATTTGGAGTCCCTCTTCTTGTAGGCGTTTGAGCTGACGCGCCATCGAGTGAAACTCACTGTCAGTGGTAATAATTTTGGGATTATTTTGCAGGTCAAAGCTGGAAAGCCACGAGACCAAAAGCTGATGTGTATTTTGTCCGAGGCAGTACATACCATCCGGATCATCATAGAAGTTACGCAGATATCCCCGAAGCATTTCTACTTTTTCAAAAGCTGTTTCCCACTTGTTATCAACATCATGGGCTGCCACGTCAAATGCCTCATGGAGGCCTTCACGCGCCACATCGGGCCAGGCTTGGTGTGAATGACCCGTAAATAACAGCCGGTTGCTTACATCAAAATGTGAATAGTGCGGAATCAGTTTTTGAGCCAGTTGATCTATATCGTGTGACATTGATGAAATTTTTTATGCTGTAATTTTAAATTTCGGTTCGGATTTCCCAAAGGTCGGGAAAGATTCGTTGATGAAGTGTTTTGCGCAGATATTTGACGCCGTCTGAACCACCCGTTCCCATTTTATTGCCGATAGTGCGCTCTACCATTTTTACGTGTCGATAGCGCCATTCCTGCATACCTTCATCGAAATCCACAAACAACTCACACAGCATGGCCGTTTCCTGATCGTTTTGCATTACATCGAGCAGTATTTGTTGATTTTGGGGAGAAGGGTCATAGAGCAAGCCATTGTTATTTTTTCGTTCAGGCATTTTAACATCATATCCTTTTGTTTGAAGGTACTCACAGAAACATTCCCAAAGTGTGGATTCTTTCATGCGTTCTTTTATCCGATTAACATATTGTGGCTGATTTTTATGGACCTCAAGAATATGCTCGGATCGATGTCCGCATACCATTTCAACTTCTCGGAACTGCACCGACTGAAATCCGCTGGCTTCATCCAGAAAACCGCGAAAGCTTTCGAACTCCAACGGGGTCATTGTTTCCAAGATATCGATTTGCCCCACCATTGTTTTTAGGATGGTTAAAATGCGTTTCATTGTTTTGACAGCCCCCCAGGTTTTACCAGTTTCCAGATTATTCCGAAGTTTATCCATCTCGTGCAAAATCTGCTTAAACCACAGTTCGTAGGTTTGGTGGATAATAATAAAGAGCATCTCATCATGCTCCTCCGGGTCTGATTGCAGCTGTTGCAGCTCCAGCAGTTCGTCAATGTTAAGATAGTTGCTATAAGTTAGTTTCATCCCGAAAAAGTATTTTTATACATTTACTTAGCAGCTAATTATAGGTAGAATTTGCGTTAGTCTCTATTGCAAGATGTATGGCTGTTGGATGGTGCTAAAATTGCTTAGATTTGGCGCGGAATCATCAATAAAAAAGTGTTTATGAGTATTTTAATTGCCGATAGCGGAGCCACCAAAACCGAGTGGTGCTTAGTTACTGATAATGAAACCGAGACCTATTTTACAGAAGGGCTTAATCCCTATTATCATACTACCGAGAGTATCAAGACGGTTATTCATCAGGATTTGTTGCCCAAGCTTGATGAATCTATTGCTGAGATATTTTTTTATGGAGCAGGATGCGACAGTGCTGAAAAAGATGAGCAGGTAAAAAAAGCACTTGGTGCCTGCTTTACGGATTCTGATAATTATGTTTATCACGATTTGTTAGCAGCAGCCCGCGCATGTTTTTGGAATGAACCCGGCATTGCCTGTATTCTTGGAACTGGTTCCAATTCATGTTTGTATGATGGGGAAAAAATCGTTGAACACATTCCCTCACTGGCGTTTATTCTGGGAGACGAAGGAAGTGCTGGTTATTTTGGCAAGCAGCTGATCAATAAATATTTCCGTTTTGAAATACCAGATGATCTAAAAAAAGCTCTTGAAGAAAACTATAATATGTCGCTGGATCATATTACCAAAGGATTATACGACGGCGATCAAAAAAGTCGTTTTATTGCTTCTTACGGTTCATTTTTGGGTGACCACAGCGATCATCCGTTTGTTCGGAAAATGTTGCGCGAAGGTTTTGAAAGTTTTATTACGCGCATAGTGATGAACTATAGTAATGCCCAAGACTACGAAGTGCGATTTATTGGATCTGTTGCTTTTGCGTACCAGGATTTAATAAAAGACATCCTGCAGAAGAACAACCTAAAACCCGGTCTTTTTGTTAAGAATCCGATGGAACGCCTTGTAACTTTTCATACCGACCCAGCCCTGCAACAATCGTGATTGATTCGCATTGTCACTTGTATCTCGACCAGTTTAACGATGATCTTGAAGCAGTTTTATACCGGGCAGCTCAAGCAGGAGTTTCGCATATTTTTTTGCCGGCCATCGATCTGAATTCTCTTCCAAAAATGGATCAGTTTTCCCACCCAGAGATTGCCTTCCATAAGATGGCGGGGATTCATCCCACTAGCATTAACGATGGAAAGGGCACAGATGAAGAAACGTTAATGGAGCTTTGCAGTAGGGATGATTTTGTTGCGGTGGGTGAAACCGGACTTGATTACTACTGGAGTACCGACTACAAAAAAAAGCAGAAACAGAGTCTGCACATGCATTGCCGCGTGGCTAAAGCCGTGCAAAAGCCCATTGTGCTGCATAATCGGGATAGTACCGATGATCTGCTGGATGTTATTGAGGAGGAACAGGATGGAAGTTTATCCGGAGTTTGGCATTCATTTACTGGTTCAGCCGATGAAGGTAAGCGGGCATTAGATTTAGGCTTGGAACTCGGTATCGGAGGTATCTTTACTTTTCGCAATGCCAATGTTGATCAGGCAGTAGCCCAGCTGCCTATTGAGCATATGATGATTGAAACTGATGCCCCTTATCTGGCCCCGCATCCCAAGCGCGGGAAACGTAACGAGCCAGCCTTCGTAAAATATACCGCCGAGCGGTTGGCCGAAGTAATGGATATGTCACTCCAAGAAGTAGAGTCAGTGACCGATGAAAATGCCCTCCGGCTTTTTGGCATTAACTGATTTTTGCAAATCCTAACGCTCCAAGTATCGGAAAGCGTTTAAAATAAGCAGCAGGCAGTTTGACATGCGTAAATTGCTGCCGCAACGGAAATTCGGCGCGCAGTTTGTTAAATAGTTCTCCGCGGTTTTTTGGATTCTCCCTTATAATTGTTTCTAACTGGTATTCATATTTTTTGATGGGATGGAGATCCGTCAATAGGGATGAAAGCGTATCGAATTGGGAAGGGGTTTTATCAAAAGTGATTTTTCCATTTTTATGGGCGTTGGCAGGACGATCCAATTCAAAGAAATTGATCAGTTTATCTGCAGC
>JBEPWP010000008.1:0-19725 GCA_041642355.1 Fodinibius sp.
ATCGGTAATCAACGATACGAAAATCTTTTGGGAACCCATCGTTATCCTGTTGGTTAAATTCGAATTTTTGGGGATTCCCGTCGAGGTTTTTAAATGCAAAAATGCGGTGGGTTGTCTCCTCATAGTCCTCATGTTCTTTAGCTTTTAAAAAGGCTAGAGCGTTTTCATCCTCATGCCAGGTGAGATCTTTATACGTTGTTGTATCGCTATCAAGCACAGTAATGCGATTGGATGATAAATCATAAAGATGTATGCCGTTTCCCAGTTTTTCATTGGAATCGAGTAGAATGGCAAGTTGTGATCCGGTATCGTTAAATCCATATTCCTTGACATTACCAATTAACTGATTTCTTTTCTGAGATAAATCGCGCAGGATTAGGTCGGAGCCATCGTTTTTAGCTTCTTCAGGCTTATACTTTTTCATTGCCAGGTATCGGCCATCATCAGAAAAGGTGTATTCTTGTATATTTTGGAAAGTATCTACTTGTGCGGTCTCCAAATTCATCAACCCCAACTTGAAACGAACCTTCTTTTTCTGTTCCTCAAGCTGCTCTTTTTTATCTTCGGATACACCAATAAGAAAGGCGGCCCACTTGTTATTTTGAGAAAAGTCAACGTGTTCTCCATGCATAAATTTATGTTCTCCGGTAGAATCTGCGCCAACTTCCTTGATGATCAACCAACCGTCGCCGTCTTCGAGACTTATGTTATACGAAAACCATTTTCCGTCTGCAGAAAGATCAGTCGAAGAAATATGTTGCCATTGATCATAATCATGAGGCTCAAGTTTCTGTTTTTGATGTTGGGCTGTAAGCGAGTGGAATGAAAAGAGGAATGTTATAACCGAAAGAACGCAAAGTTTTAAAGGCCGCATCACAATAAATTTTGATTGAAGGTTAAAGCTTTAACAGTACAAAATTTGGTTCTTTATAGAAAATAGGTCTTTGCGTACGATTATCTATCGCTATTGTTATGCAGATATCTTTTATATGTGTGGCAAAAGAAAAAAGGAGTCCCGATCAAAGGACTCCTTTCGTGTTTATAGCAATCAAAATCCCCGAGTAAAGGGATTAGAATGAAACTGATATTCACCAGCCATCCGTTATGTACATAGCAATCTATATCGGATTAAATACACCGGTTAATCCATAATTTTTCGCAGAAATGCCGGTTGGTCGGAGTCAGTTTTGTCAATCCGCTCGCGACGATTATTTAGCAGTTCGTTACTTTTTTCCTGCTCGTCCTGCATTTCTTTTTCCTCTTTCTCCTCGTCGTTAAGAGGACGTACATTTTTAAGTCCGCGTCGGTGAAATGCCGGCTGATCCATCTGCTTAAGATTTTTTTCTCCTTTATAGAAAGGTTCATTCGTAGCAGAGTATCGACTGTGGCCGGTAACATCACTGGCTTTTGGCATATCCAGATCGTTAGACTTGTTTTTCTTTTGTGATCCTTTCTTCTTGGCATTGGGAGCTACACGAGCTTCTTTACTGCTTTCTGCCAGATCAAATCCAGTTGCAATAACCGTCACGCGTAATTCATCATCAAAGCTTTCGTCGAGCACGGTACCGAGAATAATCTCAGCATCTTCGCCTGCTTCTTGCTGGATGATGCTCGTTGCCGTATTGGTTTCTTTCATTCCCAGATTCGCACCTGATGAAATGTTGACCAACACATTACGCGCCCCATTAATACTGACACCATCGAGTAAGGGCGAATTGATAGCCTCTCGTGCTGCAATTTCAGCTCGGTCTTCGCCCGTTGCATTGGCGGCGCCCATAATGGCAGCCCCACCGTCGAGCATCGTTGTACGCACGTCGGCAAAGTCAAGGTTGATGAGGCCAGGCATTAGAATAAGATCCGAAATGCCACGTGTCGCATTATAAAGCACTTGGTTTGCCTGCTCAAAAGCTTCAAGCAGCGTGGTATCTTCATCAGCGATATCCATTAGCCGCTCGTTGGGTATTACAATTACGGTATCACTATTTTTCTTGAGTTCGGTAATACCTTCAAGGGCATATTTCATCCGTTTGGGACCTTCGCAGTCGAAAGGTGTAGTTACAATACCGACCGTCAAGATTCCTTTTCGTTTAGCGATGCCCGATACAACAGGCGCACCGCCGGTTCCGGTTCCACCTCCCATGCCAGCCGTCACGAAAACCATGTCGGCCCCTTCGATGGCCTCTTCAATTTCATGTCGATTTTCTTCCACGGCTTCTCTTCCAATTTCGGGGCGCGCTCCGGCACCAAGTCCATTGGTGAGGTTGGCACCCACTTGGATGGTTAGATCAGCCATACTGTTTTTTAATGCCTGTGCATCGGTGTTAAGAGCGATATACTCCACACTAGTCAGGCCTTTTTCGATCATGTTGTTAACGGCATTGCCTCCGCCGCCTCCAACACCTATCACTTTTATTTTCGCATTGTCTTGACCGTCGATGTCAAAACTAAAACGAGAGTTTAGGTTAGACATAATATTTACTCCTTTTTTAGATTGCTGTGTACTATTTATTGCTATTTGATTGCTATATATTTTTCTCTTTTTGACAGCAGATATGGCTGTCGGCATTCTTTTTTAAAGTTCTTTGAACCAGCTCTTCATGCGTTCAGCGATACGATTCATCACCTTTTCCACGCTCGATCCTTTGGTGGATGAAGGAACGATTGCTTGGTTCGTAGGTCCGGATCCGGTTTTAATAGCGTGCATAACCAGTCCCACACCTGTTGCATAAATTGGGTTATTCACTTCTTCTATAAGTCCGCCACTAAGTCCAATTGGTTTCCCGATTTTGGCATCCATACCGAGTATTTCGTTGGCCAGTGGACAAACATTGTTAATCAGCGAGCCACCGCCACTGAGTACTACTCCAGCGCTTAGATTGTCGGCATAACCGCTGCGTTTTACTTCAATGGCAACAATTTCCAGAATCTCTTCCATACGGGCCTGAATAATTTTACCCAGAATACTTTTTGTAATTTCTTTTGGTGGACGTCCCGCAATACCGGGTACGGTAATCGCTTCGTCTTCTTCAATCATATCCACATATGCTTCGCCGTGTTCACGCTTCAGCTTTTCGGCTTGATCGTCAAGCACGCTTAATCCCACGCGGATATCATCAGTTACTTTCTTGCCGGCAATGGCAATTACGGCTGTATGGCGAATGGTGTTATCCTGGAAGATGGCTACGTCTGTAGTTCCGCCTCCGATATCGACCAGAACCACACCGGCTTCTTTTTCTTCTTCATCGAGTACGGAATAGGAAGAGGCCAGCGGCTCAAGAATAATATCAGCCACTTGGTAACCGGCACGCTCAACACATCGGTAAATATTTTTGGCGGCCGAAACGAGTCCGGTAATAATATGGACTTCTGCCTCCATCCGCATGCCACTCATGCCAACGGGGTCTTGGATGCCGTCCTGTCCGTCAACAACAAATTCCTGCGGAATAACGTGAATAATCTGCTGGTCGGTAGGCAGCATAATACGCTGGCAGTCTTCAAGCAGACGCTCAACATCATCTACGGTAATCTCATTGTCGCGGTTGTTGATGGTAATTACACCTTTGCTGCGCATGCTACGTATATGGTCACCGGCAATACCAACATTTACAGAATTTACCTCGATACCGGATGCCAGCTGGGCCTGCTCAACGGCCGTTTGGATGGCGTTAACGGTTTTGTCAATATTTACTACAACGCCGCGGTTGAGTCCATCGCTCGGCGCCTTACCTACGCCCAGGATATTAATTCTATCCTGGGGATCGATGGATGCCACAATTGCACACACTTTTGTAGTACCAATATCAAGGCCAACGACAATTCTATCTTCTTGTTCTTCCATAATGTTATCCACGTACTGTTGTGATTAATTTGGTCATCATGTCATCCTGAATTTGTTTCAACACCTTATGTTGTTTCATTTTGAGATCCTGAAGCGAGTTCAGGATGACACTGTAGTTTGTTTAAATTTATTTTTCGCGCGTTACGATCTGTCCTTCAAATCGGAGATCAATAGAACGCATTTTTTCAATACCTTTTTGTTTGATGACTTCGCCGTAAAATGCTTCCCAGTTGCGAAGTCGATTTTCAAAATTTCCTTTCCCAAAAATAAGTTTTACACCATTTTGATTGGTCAACGCAACTACTCCTTCATCAGACGAAGACCAAGCAATTTCGCTTATTGTTGCATCGGCTACCTCACTTCCGCCAACCGCAGTTAGAAAATCAGAAACCGTTTTAAAAGCATTGTTTTGCAGCGTATCCTGCAGAGGTTTCGCATCAAATCCATAAAGAATTGGTACGTCCACTGTTTTGTTTGGTACAAGCGGCAATTTTATGCCAGTGCCATCGATATAAACTTTGTTGGATCCATCAATAAGCAGTGCCATGGGTTGACGTTCGGAAATTTTAACATTCATACTGCCGTTAGGTTCAATGCTGATATCAGCGTGCTTTACATACGGCAGTTTTTCAAAATTATTTCTGATGGCACTAAAATTCATGCTATCGGGATTCATGCCCATTGGTACTTCTACGAGCTGCAGGTCTTCTTCAGAAATAAAATGATTTCCCTCAAATTGAACTCGCTGCACCTTCATCGTAGAACTCCAGTAAAGCCCGGCTAAGGTTGCTAATCCTAAAACCAACACCGCACCGACAATCCACGGCCAAGCGTTTCTACTGTTTTGGGATTCGGTATGTTGCTCGTTTTCAGTCATTTAGAGGTTTTAAAAGCTGTGTGAGGTATTTATTTCAATTTAGATATTCCTGCTTCCAGTGCTTCAACAAACTGTTCACCATATTTGTATATATCGCCGGCGCCCATGGTAATCACAACGTCACCTGGTTCTACAATTTCTTTCAGTTTAGCTGGCAGATCTGCTTTTTCTTCTACATACTGCACCTTACGATGTCCGTATTCCTTGGCTACATCAGCAATCAACTTGCCAGTGACACCTTTAATGGGTTCTTCACGGGATGGGTATACATCTGTAATCACGCATACTTCCGCATCGAAAAAGGAGAGTCCAAATTCTTTGTAAAGTTCCTTGGTTCGAGAATACAGGTGCGGTTGAAAAACAGCTACAATGCGACGGTCTTTCCACCCCTGTCGTGCTGCATCCAGCGTAGCCTGTATCTCTGTAGGATGATGGGCATAGTCATCAATCACCATTACATCGTCGTGTTCGGTCTTCAGTTGGAAACGTCTAAATACTCCTTCAAACCGTTCAAGTCCGGATTTTATATCACCAAAGTTGATGTCCAATTCAAGTCCTACGGCTACTGCAGCCAACGCATTTTTAATGTTGTGTTCGCCAGGTGCTTGTAGGTTAATTTCTCCAAGTTTTTTGCTTTCATTGATCACAGTAAACCTGCTGTTAAAGTGATCGATATCAATATCGACTGCTCGAATTTTCGCTTGGGGAGTTAACCCGTAGGTGGTAGTGCGTCGTTCAATTTCGGGAATGATGCTCCGTACATTGGGATCATCCAGGCAAAGCACAACAGAACCATAAAAGGGGACCTTGTTGGCAAACTCTATAAAAGCTTCTTTCACATCATCGAGATTGTTATAAATATCCAGATGTTCGGCCTCGATGTTGGTGATGACTGCCAGTGAAGGCGTGAGCCGCAAAAAAGTACGATCAAACTCATCGGCTTCAACTACGATGATATCTCCCTTTCCTACTACAGCATTGGTTTCAGAAAAGCTGTGTACTTTTCCACCTACCATGATGGTGGGGTCAAAACTGCCATCCTGTATTACATGACCAATCATGGTAGTAGTAGTTGTTTTACCATGGGTGCCTGCTACTCCGATGCCATACTTCATACGCATAAGCTCGGCCAGCATTTCGGCACGTTTTATTACGGGAATACCCTGTTCCAGTGCAGTCTTGGTTTCAATATTTTCTTCTGCCTGTACCGCACTGGTGTAAACAACTACGTCGGCTCCTTCAATGTTGTTTGCATCGTGGCCAATAGAAATTTTGGCCCCCAGCTTTTGTAACCGCTCAATAGTATCACTCATATTGGCATCCGAGCCGGTGATGTGATATCCTTTTTGGAGCAGTATCTCGGCCATGCCGCTCATACCGATGCCACCAATGCCAACCATGTGAATATGGCGGGTTCTTCCAAAAATAGGCTGTGTTTGTATTTTGTTACTCATCAAGTATAAATTGTCTATTCAATGTCATTTCGCTTATTAGCGAGAAATATCAGTTGGCAAAGCTTTTTCTCATTGTCGAGATGACTTAATCAGTATTTCTATTTTCTTTTTGAATTAATTCTATAATTTTGGTTGCAATTTCATCTGCGGCATTGGGTCGTGCTAAACTTTTAGCTGATTGGCTCATTTTCTTAAGTTGCTGCTTATCATGAATGATCTTGCCTATAACATCTGCCAAATTTATTTCTAACTCGTCATCAGCCACTAGTTTTGCTGCACCGACATCAACCATAGAGTGTGCATTTTTAGTTTGATGGTCGCCGGCTACATTAGGAGACGGAACCAGGATGCTCGGCTTTCCCATAAGTGCGAGCTCCGAGCAGGAGAGGGCGCCGGCTCTGCTAATTACTAAATCTGCAGCAGAATAGGCTGCGGCCATATCATTGATAAAATCTTTTAGTCTCAAGTGTTCAAAATTTTCAGTATTTACATCTCGTCGAAGCTGGTCATAATAACGTTTGCCGCATTGCCAAATAATTTGAAGTCCTTGAACATTATGCAGGGTATCAATGTGACTCTGCATTGCTTCGTTGATACTTTTTGCACCACCGCTGCCACCGAGAATGAGCAATGTTTTTCGGTCGTCACTAAAACCAAAAGTTTGTAATGCCTCTTTCCGGTTTGTTTGTACTAGTGACTTTCTAGTGGGATTTCCGGCTAATTTGGTTTTACTTTCCGGAAAATATTTTTGAGCATCGTCAAAAGCGGTAAAAATAAGCTCGGCATTTTTTCCCAGTAAACGGTTTGTAACGCCGGGAAAGCTATTTTGCTCCTGGATAGCCAGCGGAATTCCAATTTTAGTTGCTACCCAACTCACAGGTCCGGCAACATATCCACCACAAGAAATCACGATATCGGGATTAAATTTTTTGATGATAGACAGGCTTTGAACAAGACTTGATACCAGTTTTATTGGGAATAGCAGATTTTTAAGTGTAAAACGTCGATGGAAGCCGCTAATCCAGATACTGGTAATGTTATAGCCTGCTTTTGATACGGTATTCCATTCCATATGATTCTTCGTGCCGACAAAAAGAATTTCTGTATCGGCAGAGGAATCCCGAAGCGCATCGGCAATGGCGATGGCCGGATACACGTGACCACCAGTGCCTCCGGCTGCTATGAGTACTTTTAGAGTACCCGTAGCAGTGGAGTCTGGTCTGTCATGCGATGATATGTTCTTGGTTGCAGCGCTATGCATAAAACACCGCTTTTTTACTGCTTTCGTATTTCGAAATATTCATTAAAATGCCAATCATGATGCCGGCAAAAAGAATATTGGTCCCACCGTAGCTTACAAAGGGCATTGGCAGACCGGTAACCGGCAGTAACCCGCTGGCTACGCCAGCATTAATAAATCCATATAAAACAATAGTTAACGTACAGCCCACGGCAATGAGCATGCCCAATACGTCGGGGGCATTTTTAGCAATTTTGGCAATGCCGCGGAATAGAATGACGGTAAACATCAGTATTACAATTCCGGAACCTAAAAGGCCATATTCTTCTGCAATGATGGCAAAAATGAAATCGTTGTAAGGAGCCGGCAAGAAATTACGCTGTGTACTTTTGCCAATCCCTACACCAAAAAGCTCACCCTGTGCAATTGCAATATGAGCTTGCTGTGCTTGGTACCCTTCACTGATATTAAAATCCGTACTGTTGATATCTGTAATTTGATCGACATACTGTTGAATACGACTTTGTCGCTCTGGTGATTGCCAAACCAAGATACCAGCGCCCATTACTCCGATTAAGATTAGCGTGCTTAACTGTGTCATGCTGATGCGTCCTACAAACATGACGAGCAGCGATAATGAGAACAGTAATGCAGCACTGCTAAAATCTTCTACGCCGATAAGCCCACAGGTGATAACCACCCAAAACATGATGGGTAGAAATGCTCTTTTAAAATCCTTGATATAATCTTGTTTTTGCTCTAGTAATACGGATATGTGAATGAGCAGTGCAGGTATGGCAAATGAGGCCGGCTGGAATGATACGCCGCCAATATTGAGTGAACGTCTGGCACCAAATACTTCATTTCCAAAGAGCAATACGGCAACTAAAAGAATCCAGCTGAATATAACGCCCAGACGACTAAATCGGGCCAGAATATGGTAGTCAATTTTAGAAACAATGAGCATGGCCAGAAAAGCAATTCCTACTTTTACGGTATGACCTGCAACAAGACTGCCAGCCGTGGTGTGTTTGCCCTCCGCAAAAAAGGCGATGGAAGAATATACTGCCAGAACACCGAACACCATCAATAAAATTACCGATACCAGCAAGATACGGTCACTGCCTTGCTTGGGCGTATCAATGTCGTCCGGGCTGGTGCCCAGTATCGACGATATGTTTTTATTTGGCGTAGTGTATAACATAATATCTGCATTCAGTCTTCAGCTTTTAGCTATCTGATGACTTGATAACTGAAAACTCAAAGCTGATTCTTAAAGTCTGTTTACCGCTTTTTTAAATTCGTTTCCACGATGTTTATAATTGTCGTACATATCAAAAGAGGAACAGGCCGGGCTTAACAAAACGACCTCACCTCGTTTGGCTACTTCTTTGGCTGATCGTACCGCTTCATTCATGTTGTTAGCGGTTGTAAAATTGGGAACTACCGATTTTAGCTGTTCTTCGATCAAAGGTTGAGCTTCGCCAATAGCAATAATGGTATGAACTTTTTCTCGGATCTGTTTTGCCAACTCCGAATAATCATTCCCTTTATCTCGTCCCCCCATAATTACAGTTAAGGGTACGTTAAAACTGTCCAGGGCGTACCATACAGCATTGATGTTGGTTGCTTTACTGTCGTTGATATATTTAACTCCGTTTACGGTCCGCACCAGTTCAAGCCGGTGTTCTACACCTTCAAAAGTGCGAAGGCTTTCACGGATTACATCACTTTTAATTTCGGAAGCACGTGCGGCAAGGGCCGTAGCAAGACCATTACTCAAATTATGCTTACCTGAAAGTTTAACATCACGAGTTGGCATTAGTACCTCTTCTTGTTTGTTAATTTTTAAAATGATGTTTTGGTCTCGAACAAAAGCTCCACCCGTTTTCGAAAGTTCTTTGCTGGTTGAAAAGGGCAGGAGCTGCGGTCCATTTTCTTTTTTTTTAAGTGAATCTACATGACCTGCAATTGTTGGATCATCAAAGTTATAGATGAACCAGTCTTCGGAGGTTTGGTTTTCAGTTATTCGAAACTTCGATTTTGCGTAGTTGGAAAAATCATTGTTATATCGGTCTAGGTGATCAGCTGTAATATTTAATAACACACTTATTTTTGGTTGAAAACGATTTATATGATCGAGCTGAAAACTGCTGACTTCTAACAAAGCTTCACTGTTCTCTGATGTTTGGTCAACTTTATCAGAGAATGCGAATCCAATATTACCGGCCGTAATATGTTTACGACCAGCTTTTTCCCAAGTATGATCAAGCCAGTTGGTGACTGTTGTTTTTCCGTTACTTCCTGTTACTGCCACAATGGAACTTTTGTTAAACCAGCTGGCAATTTCGATTTCTGAAAATACTTCTTTTCCATTATTCAGATATTCTTGTACCAAAGGTGCTTCTGTAGGTACGCCGGGGCTAATGGCTAAAAATAATCCCCTTTCCGCTTTTTGGGTATGTCCGTTTTCCTCAAAAGCGATATCCAGTGCCTTGAGTTTTTGCTTGGTGGATTCACTGATGGGGCCGTGATCAGTCACAAATACATTGCCCCCTTTTTGTTTCAACAGCGATGCCACTGCCAACCCACTTCGGGCAGCCCCCACAACAACGATATGTTTATTAGTAATTTCTCTCATCGCAATTTGAGGGTTAATAGGCTTAGAATTCCGAGGAGCACAGCGATAATCCAGAAGCGGATTACGATTTTAGATTCTGGAAGTCCTTTCTTCTCAAAGTGGTGATGGATGGGGGTCATTAAAAACACCCGTTTACCTTCACCGTATTTTCGTTTCGTGTATTTGAAGTACGTTGTTTGAATAATTACAGAAACGGTTTCGACAAAAAATATCCCACAAATAATAGGCAGTAACAGTTCTTTGTGTAGCATAAGAGCCAGTGCACCAAAAGATCCGCCCAGCGCTAATGAACCGGTATCGCCCATAAAAACGGAGGCCGGATGTGCGTTGTACCAAAGAAATCCCATACAGGCCCCGACCAGTGATGCAGCGAATATGGTTAACTCTCCGGCACCGGGCAGATAGATAATATCAAGGAAGTTGGAAAAGTCGGTTCGGCCTGAGACGTAGGCAAAAATACCGAGAATGAGTCCGGCAATAGCCGAGGTACCGGCCGCAAGACCGTCAAGTCCATCGGTTAAGTTTACGGCGTTACTTACAGCGGTGATTACAAAAACAACAATGGGGATATAAATGACCCATCCTAGCGCTTCACCCAAGATAGCGTAATCAATGTTTACATTTTTAAGGAATGGTACGGTAGCAAGAGTGTTGAAGTCCTGAAACTCTGGCCAAAAATAGAGTGTGATTCCAAGTAGTAACCCTACGATAACCTGTCCAGCTACTTTAAGTCGTCCACTAAGTCCTGATTTATCCTTTTTAACCACTTTGATGTAGTCATCAGCAAAGCCAACAACGCCCAGGATGAGCGTGACCAGAATAATCATCCAGGTATAGATGCTGTCCATTTTCATCCAAAAAGCTGCAGGAATAAGTATAGCTAACAGGATAATAAGTCCACCCATTGTAGGAGTATGCGCTTTGCCGAGATGCGTATCTAACCCAATATCTTCGCGTATTACTTCACGAAGCTGCATTTTTTCGAGCCATTCAATAATACGTCGGCCAATCATCACGCTGATAAATAGTGCCATGGCCGCAGCAATAGCAGCCCGGGTGGTAATAAATTCAAATGCGCCAAAGCCGGGTGGCTGATAGTTAACTTCTAACCAATGTAAGAGTTCGTATAGCATTAGGTATCCTCGTTTTTAGGATTAATAGTTCTGTTACCTAATGCTGTTCGGGCAATGGTGCGATCATCGAAGTCGTGACGTTTACCCGCAATTTCCTGATAGGTTTCGTGTCCTTTACCGGCGATTAAAATCATGGTTTGGGCATTACCTTCAGTAATAGCTTGTTCAATGGCCTTCTTCCGATCGGTAATTCGCGTGATTGATTCTGGATTATCAAATCCTTCCATGATGTCGTCAATAATGGCATCGGGATCTTCATCACGTGGATTATCAGAAGTAACGGTAACCTCATCACCATATCGTTCGGCAATATCGGCCATTTTAGGACGCTTGGTCTTGTCCCGATTTCCACCGCATCCAAAAACAATATGAAGTTGTTGTTGTTCGGTTTTTATATCCTTCAGGGTAGAGGCTACGTTTTCCAGCGCATCGGGTGTATGAGCGTAGTCTACCAGTACAACGGGGTTCCCGTTTTGCCCTGAACCTTCAACGCGTTCTAGTCGTCCCGCTGCTCCATTACAGGATTCCAAAGCATGTTTCACTTCTTCACTGTCATACCCCATCGAACGGCAAATCAAAAAGGCTTGGCTTAAGTTGTAGGCGTTAAAGGTGCCAACTAATGGACTTTCAACTATTGTCTTATCGATACGCACGACTAGACCGTCCATCGTATTTGAAAGTACTTGGCAATCAACTTTGAGTGCTTTTTTAAAACTGAAGTAGATAATTTCTGCTGGACAGTCCATCACAATAAAACTGGCTTGGTCGTCGTCACCATTGATGACAGCCGTTGCACTGGGATTGAGATTATCGAATAATTTCTTCTTTGATTTTGCATATGATTTCAAATCATCGTGATAATCCAGATGATCGTGGCTGAGATTTGTGTACGCAGCAATTTGAAAATCAACCCCATGAACTCGTTTCTGGTCGAGGGCGTGCGATGAAACTTCCATTACCAGATGTGTTGATCCTGCCTTTACCATTTGAGCCATATCGGCAGCTAATTCAATAGGATCGGAAGTCGTTAGCTTACTTTCCAACTCTTGATCGCCAATGCGTTTTGCCACTGTTCCAAGAAGTGACGGCTTGGCTCCCAGTTTTTGCAACGCTTGATAAACGAGATTGGCAACTGTTGTTTTACCGTTGGTTCCAGTTATACCAATGAGCGTCAATTTATTAGCGGGATTATCATAAAAGGCTTGTGCTAATGGACCAATTAGCGATCGTGTATCTGGAACTTCAACAACACTGACCTCTTCATTGGAATAAAATGGGCCTTCGCAAATAATAACTGAGGCACCATTGGCAATGGCATCATCAATAAAAGAATGACCGTCAACCTGAAACCCTTTAATAGCAATAAATACATCTCCTGTTTCAACCTTCCGGGAGTCCTGTCGAAGCATACCGATGTTATTCGGCTCCGGTCCGGAGACGTCAATAGGTTTACAAAGTGATATGAGATTATCGAATGTCACTCAGTTGATTTATTTGCTGTTAGTGATTCCAGTGGTTTTGCTTTACCGCGGATAGTAACAGTTCGCCCTTGTTTCATCATGTCACCTGGACGTGGGAACTGGGTATATATCGTTCCCGAGCCAATAATTTGGGTTTCAAAACCACGGTTATTTAGCATTACCATTGCTTTTCGCATGCTCATTCCACCCACATCGGGGATCATAGAATACCCATCGGGAAGTTCTTGTACTTCAGATTCAGCAATAGAATTAGATAGCGTTAGTTTAATTTTTTTGTCTGGTGTTAATTCGGTGCCGCTTGTAGGAGTTTGGATGGTAATCCAATCACCATTGCCCTGTATTTTGTAGGGTAGTTGCTGTTTCTGTAACAGAGCTTCAGCATCTTTTTTCGTCAATCCTGTCACATTGGGAGCATAGGCCCAGACTTCATCATCTTTTTCTTTTTGCAGTATATGTTTCTCAATTTCATTATCGAGTCCTGCAATACGGTTAGCCGTTTCTCTAAAGATAGGTCCCGCTGTAACGCCACCATAGGGTGGATAGGTATCGGGATCATCTAAAACAATAAGCGCTACATATTTTGGGTTTTCGGCCGGAAATACGCCAACAAACGAAGAACGATATTCATTACGGTATCTGCCATCGATATATTTTTGAGCTGTTCCGGTTTTACCAACGATAGAAAGCCCATCGACCTGGGCATATTCAGCGGTTCCCGAATCAGAAACGACATCTTTGAAAATGGGATACAGTTTATTAATAGTAGATTCTTCAGCAATTTTTCGTACGGGCACTTTATTGTTTTGCCATACGACTTTGTCCTGTCCGTCTGTAATCTTTTCTACTAAATAAGGACGCATCATTGTTCCGTTGTTAGCAAAAGCAGCGTACGATTGTGCAATTTGCATAGGTGTAGCCTGTACTTCGTACCCGATCGACATCCAGGGAAGTGTTACCTGACTCCATTCATAAGGTTTCGGCAGTCGCCCGCTTTCTTCATTGGGCAGGTCAATATTGGTGAGGGTGCCAAAACCAAGATTTCGTGCATATTGATAAAACGCATCTCTAGACAAACGCATGGCGATTCGAGCAGTAGCCACATTGGATGATTTTTGAATCACCTCGGGAAACGAGAGCGTACCTAGTGGATCGTGGTCACGCATCCATTGGCCATGGATTAATGTTTTGCCGTCTTCTGGGGTTTCGAACTGTTCGTCGAAGGCCACCTTATTTTGTTCCACAGCAGCAATAGCGGTGACAAGTTTAAAAGTAGAGCCGGGTTCGATCATATCCGAGATCGCAAAATTCCTGCGGTTCGTTTTGTCAAGGGAGGCAGGATTGTTGGGATTGAATGTGGGATAATTAGCCATCGCTTTAATGCCTCCTGTCTGGGGA
The DNA here is from genome assembly GCA_041642355.1 of Fodinibius sp. GTDB lineage: Bacteria > Bacteroidota > Rhodothermia > Balneolales > Balneolaceae > Fodinibius. The sequence continues at coordinate 14,060 of JBEPWP010000008.1, forward strand.
TCCATGACAATAGCGGAACCGCTGGTGGATCTGGTGTTATCAATCCCGGCTTTAAGTTCTTCTTCTAATATAGCTTGAATGTGGGAATCGATGGTAGTGTGCAGCGAATGTCCTTGTTGCGGCTGTTTGCGAGGAGCGCCCAAATAGGCATAAATACGGCCATTACGATCACGTCGCACTTGTTGTACTCCATCTTCCCCGCGAAGCTGATCATCATATTCTTTTTCCAGCCCCGTCATGCCGTTAAGGTCGTGATTTACAAAGCCAAGGGTATGGGCCGCTAATGTTCCAAAGTTGTACTTTCTTTTATATTCTTCTTCGAGGATTATGGCCCGGATATTGAGTTGTCGGAGTGCCTCATGGGCTTCAGTATCGATGCTTTTATTTAGGACGACATATCTTGAACGGTTGGGAGCCTGCTTAATTTTCTGTTGATAGAACCGTGAAGATTTACCGGTATATTTAGCCAGCGTATCACAGATCTGTGTGACTTGTGAATTCGTCAATCCCTCAATTTTGGGATCAATAGCAGCTTTATACACAACATTGTTTGTGGCAAGCAGGCTGCCGTCTTCGCCATAGATATTACCACGCTGCGCTGGAATCGAGATATAGTCAATGGCCTGTTCGTTCCAGAGGTTGCGCAGCTCATCTCCTTCCACAAAATTGACACGGACCAACTGTAGTCCAATGGCAAAAGGTACCAGCAGGACGAGCCCAAAAACCATAAACATACGATTCAATATGGCAGAACGAGTATTTTTCATTTACTTTTCTACCTCAATTACTTTTTCGGCCGGACCACCGTTAATGAAGCCGGCATTTTGGGCATTTTCATAAATTTCGGCCGGACCAATCATCCGATCATAAATAAGTTTATAATCAGTATGCATCCGTTTAACCCTATTATATTCAGCTTCAAGCTGGTTGACTTCGCGCAATAACTGTTGGGTGGCAAAAACGTGATTCAAATAAAAGATGCCTGATATTCCCAATACAATTGCGCCTACGATAATTTTCCATGGCTTTATTTTTGGCAAGGAGAACTTTTTCTCCTTTTTGGCTTTGCCATGATTTTTCTTTTGCCCGTTACTTCCATTAATCAGAACGCGCTTAGAATTCTTAGACGATTTTTTATTTGTTGTTCGTCGATTTTGTTTAACCTTATCTTTTTTCATCGGAGATTTTATCAGCATACTACACCTCCGGTGGATTTATTTTCTGGGCAACGCGCATTTTTGCACTTCGTGAAGCGGGATTGCGCTCGATCTCTTCTTCTGTGGGACGAATAATTCCGCCAGATATTTCTTCTATGGGAGACAGCGGATTACCGTAAAAATCTTTTTCAATTTTTCCTTCGTGATTGCCGGCCTTAAAAAACTTCTTGACAATGCGATCTTCCAGCGAATGGTAACTAATAGCCACAATACGGCCATTTTCTTTGAGTACTTCGAGGGATTGCTCCAATACTTTTCGGAGCATGTCCAGCTCGCGATTAACCTCGATACGAATCCCTTGAAACACGCGAGCCACACTTTTTATCTGATACTGGCCCTTAACAACGGCTTCCACGGCATCGCGAAGTTCGGTTGTGGTTTCGATGGGACGTCGGTCGATAATTTCACTGGCAATCTTGCGACTGTTGCGCTCTTCTCCATAGTGATAGATGACGTCGCGTAGATCTTCGTAGGAGTAGTCGTTCACCACCTGGTATGCTGTAATACCACTGAGGTTACCCATGCGCATATCCAGGGGACCTTCCTCTTGGAAAGTAAATCCGCGTTCAGCTTCTGTTATTTGATGGGTAGAGACGCCCAAGTCAAGAAGGATTCCGGCTACCTCTCCATTAAGTTCTGGGGGTAATAGCCTGGAGAGGTAACCGAAATTGCCTTTTATGGAAGAAAATCGTTTATCGTCACCAATGCGTGCATTTGCTGCAGCAAGCGCTTCATCATCCTGATCAATACCAATAAGTTGCGCGTCGTCATTTAAGTGAGATAACAATGTCAGGCTGTGTCCGCCACCGCCGAGGGTTGCATCGATATAGATCCCGCTGGAATCCGTAATTAAGTAGTCTACGGATTCTTCCAGCAGTACCGGCTGATGCTCATGATATGTATCATTGTTGTTCATTATGGTTGTCATCGTCACCCATCACGCGCTCAAAAAGTTGTTGGTACGATTCGAAGTCTAGACCGGAGTCGATTTCTTCAAGTCTCTCGGGCGACCATATCTCAATACGTTCGCCACTACCTATAAATATGGCCTTGCCATCGATGTCGGCCCAGTCTGTTAGCTGTGAAGGGAGAGCAATACGATTTTGATTGTCAAGGTTCACATCCTCAGCAAAACGCAAAAAGTTACGCTTTACTGTGCGACCTTCTTTGGTAAAGCTGTTGATCTGGGAGAGCTGATTCTCTACGTTCTGCCATTCATCCTCTGGGTAGAGATAAAGACAGGGTTCAAGACCTCGTAAAATAGTAAAACGCTCTTGTGCTTGGGGATTAAGGGCCTTACGCAGTTTAGCCGGGAAGCTAACGCGTCCTTTATTATCAACACTATGTTCGTATTGCCCTTTAAAACTCGGCATATATGGACCCCAGAATTAACAGCAGATGTTATCGAATTCGACAAGTGGATATGAACTCCCACATTCTCCCACTTCACACCACAATGTACCCCGAAAGGATGTAATTTGTCAAGCATTGATTGCAGAAAGATTTAGTGGAAAGAATTTCTGGAGGATAGAAGTTAGAGGTAGAATTAAAAAACTCCTTTTCCTGCACTTAGAAGTGGATTAAGGGGTTTTTATATATAAAAATGGTGAAATGTTAGAAAAGGGGAGGAGTGTGGTAGAGTGTGGGGGATATTATGGGGAAAGTTAAAAATATAACTCACAAGTGGCTTTTGCCTACAAGTAATTTTTCAACTATCCTTATCCTCTCAATATTTCAACGCTGAAAAATTTTTTTGATATGATACAGTCAAAGTCCATTCCTTCTGCAGTATTTCTATTTGCTATACTATTAATAATGGGATGCTCCTCGCAGAAGTCCGCGATGCAGCAAGAATCCACTGAACGGGTGGAAGAAAAAGAAAAAGCGGTTACGGCCGAAGATTATCAACGAGCCGAGCAGTTTCTGTGGCAGAATACGTATGATAAAGTATTGAACACGGTATCGGGACAAAATTGGACTTCAGATATCCTAATTTATAATACACGAACGGAGGATGGGATCAAGTATGTCATTTTTGATCCTGAATCTGGAGAAAAGAAAGAAGCCTTTGATCACCAACGGGTAGCTGATACGCTTTCTTCAAAAACGGATCAAGAGATCGATGCTCAAAACTTATCGTTGAGCGATGTCTCATATTCCAAGCAAGAGAGCACGTTGACCTATCAGAAAAATGGACAGCGTTTTAAAACGGATTTATCTTCCTACAAAACTGAAAGGCTGCCCGAGCTCCGAAAAGGAAACGAGTTATTGTCTCCCGATGGAGAAAAAGCCGTTTATATCAAAGATCATAACCTGTGGATGCGTAATACCGAAACTGATGAGCATACCCAACTGACGACCGATGGCGAACAGTATTATGGATACGCTACAAATAATGCCGGTTGGGTTCGAAGCGATAATCCCGTTGTGTTGTGGGGACCTAATTCGGAGAAGGTTGCCACTTTCCGTCACGATAGCCGCGGCGTTGGAGAGATGTATCTTTATAATACCAAAGTGGGTCACTCCGATCTGGAACGCTGGAAGTATCCTCTACCCGGTGACAGTACGGTATTTAAGATTGAGCGCGTAGTGGTGCATGCCGATGAAGAAAATCCCGAAGTGGTTGATCTGGATATGGAACCGGATTTCCACCGATCAACGATTTCGGATCACATAGCGGATTGGGGCGGCACGTTTTTGGATAACGAGTGGAGTGCCGACGGATCGCAGCTGTTTTTTGTGTCCTCATCCCGTGATCACAAAGTAGCGGAACTCCGTGAAGCTGATCCCGAGACCGGAGAAGTGCGAGATGTGCTGAAAGAAGAAATGGATACTTATTTTGAGTCGGGGTATAGCGAAGAAAGTTGGACGGTGCTGGAAGAATCTGACGAAGTAATTTGGTTCTCAGAGCGCGATAACTGGGGACATCTCTACTTATATGATCTGGAAAGCGGTGAGTTAAAGCGTCAAATTACTGAAGGAAACTGGCGCGTGTTGGACTTGCATCACGTGGATGAAAAAAATCGTACGGTCTATTTTACCGGTTCCAGTCGAGAGGAGGGGAATCCCTATTATCACTATTTATATAAGGTCAATTTGGATGGCAGTGGGTTAGTCAACTTAACGCCCGAAGATTCGCACCATCAGATAACATGGTCCGACAGCAAAGAATATTTCACGGATACCTATTCTACGGTTGATACGCCACCTGTTTCCGTGGTCCGTAATTTGGAAGGCGAAGTTGTTTCGGAGTTGGAAGAAACGGAAATTAATCCGTTGAAAGAAAAGGGATGGGAAGCTCCCCAGCAATTTACAGTAAAAGCCCGCGACGGTGAAACGGACCTGTACGGGCTAATGTACAAGCCCACCAATTTTGATTCGATGAAAACCTATCCGGTGTTGAATTATCTGTATCCGGGACCGCAGTCGGGCAGTATTGGGTCATGGGGATTTAGTGCTGCTCGATCCGATAAACAGTCGCTGGCCGAATTAGGATTTATTGTGGTTGAAGTGAATGCCATGTGTACGCCGGGTCGTTCTAAGTCTTTCCATGATATTTGTTACGGAGATATGGGCGACAATGGACTGCCCGATCAAATAGCAACTATTGAGCAATTAGGCGATCGTTATTCCTGGATGGATCTGGATCGTGTGGGCATTTGGGGGCACTCCGGCGGGGGATTTGCCTCGACGCGTGCTATTTTAGAGTATCCTGATTTTTATAAAGTAGCGGTTTCTGGCGCGGGGAATCATGATAATCGAAATTATGAAGATGACTGGGGCGAAAAATGGCACGGTTTGTTAAAAGAAAAAGAAAATGTGGATGAAGATGAGCTTGGACTCTATGAGCAGGGCGATAATTATGATAAGCAGGCGAACCAATTGTTGGCCGAAAACCTGGAAGGTAATTTGCTGATTGCCCACGGTATGATGGATAGCAATGTTCCTCCAACCAATACGCTGCTAATGGTTGAGGCATTAATCAAGGCAGATAAAGATTTTGATCTGATGGTATTTCCCAATGCGGGACATGGTTTTGGTAATTCCCGATACTTTATGAATATGCGATGGGATTATTTTGTGAAGCATCTGAAAGGAGTGGAACCGCCAAAATATAATTTTGATGATAACATCAGGTAATTTTTCAGATAGTTATAAATAAAAAGGGGACCGATATTCCAATCGGTCCCCTTACTTTTACAGAGTTGACTACCCCAATAGCCACTCTATATTACATAGATGTACATAGCGCTGTAGATATTTTACGGCCAGTTAAAGTTTCTACTCTAAATGAATGTGATCTCGTGACACTCTCGTGAATACTTTTTTTCTCCTTTTGAATACTTGTTCTTTCATAATGATGAATTCTTAGACAGTTCACTTTAAACTTAACCGCCGCTATCTTGAATTCATTATATGCATAGCGTTGCAAAAAAACTGGATTCTAAG
>JBEPWP010000009.1:0-19553 GCA_041642355.1 Fodinibius sp.
CGATATGCTCCCTATTGTTGAGGGTAGTAATGTCTCTACTAAGCACGGCATGGTTAAAACCGATCATATGCTTTTTATTGGCTCAGGAGCGTTTCACGTCTCCAAGCCTTCCGACCTTATTCCCGAGTTACAGGGGCGTTTCCCTATCCGCGTAGAACTTAACTCCCTTACCGAACAGGATTTCTTTGATATTCTAACGCAACCTAAAAATGCGTTGACCAAGCAATATGAAGCTATGTTGAAGTCCGAAGGAGTGGATATTGAGTTCACTGAGAATGCCCTTAGAGAGGTAGCCTCAATTGCGGCCCAGGTCAACGAGCGAGTAGAAAATATTGGGGCCCGAAGGCTACACACGATATTATCATCGCTGTTGGATGAACTCCTGTTTGCCGTCCCCGATGATATCAGCTCGGGCGACATCACTATTGACAAGGATTATGTGAACAAACAACTAGATGATCTTGTTAAGGACAAAGATTTAAGTCAATATATCTTGTAATCGTACGTTGACAAACATCAAATTTATCAACTATTTAACAGATTAAATTATAAATACTCATTTGCTTACGGAACATACGTTATTTCTTGCATTGTACGTTTTAGAAATAACATTTCGTAATGTAATCACCAATATTTTCGCACTATGAGCATGAAAAAGTTTATCATCCCAAACATAGTAACGCTGTTTGCCCTGTCAACTTTTTGGTTTGCAGGTGTAGAAACCATCATTCCCGGAAATGATACGCTTCAAAAAAACATCAAAAAATACGTTCAGGCTCAACGGCGTATTATCGATAATTATGTTGAGGAGGTTGATGTTACCGAGCTATATCAAAACAGCGTCAAGGGATTGGTAAAAAATATTTCGGACAGTACTGCCAATCTTGAAAACACGCCTGCCGACACTACCTTTGAAGATTTAGAAATTGATAATCTTGGTGAATCGGTCGACAAATTTGAGCAAGCTTATCTGTATATCACAAATAACTATCCTGATGAAAACATGACTAAGCGCACCGAAGATGCGCTGGAGTCTATGTTTAGGGGATTAGATCCTCACTCAGTTTATATTGAGCCTTCGCTCAGTGATGATATTGACGACGAATTCTCGGGTAAGTTTCAAGGGATTGGCGTACAGTTTAATGTTATTCAGGACACTATTACGGTAATCACAGCTATTGCCGGTGGACCCAGTGAAGCATTGGGTATTCGATCCGGAGATCGTATTATTAAAATTGATGGTAAAAGTGCTATAGGTTTTTCCAATGAAGATGTGCGTAATAACCTTCGAGGGCCAAAGGATTCTGAGGTTGACGTAACTATTAAGCGACCAAATGTAAAAGATCCCATCGAATTTACCATTGTTCGAGATGATATCCCCCTCTACTCTATCGGTGCTGCTTACATGATGGACGAAGGGACGGGCTATATTAAAATGGATAAGTTTATCCAAACTACGCACGAAGAGTTCATGGAGGCTATGAAAGACCTACAAGATAAAGGCATGGAACGCCTGCTTCTTGATTTAAGGGGCAATCCCGGTGGCTACCTGAGTCAGGCCGTTGCTATTACGGAAGAATTCTTTCCCCGCGGTACTAAAATTGTTTCAACGAAAAGCCGTCATACGCGATTTACTTCGGCCTATTACTCACGCCGTGATGGTTTCTTCAAAGATAAACCATTGATGATTCTTGTTAATGAAGGATCCGCTTCGGCAAGTGAAATTGTAAGCGGTGCTGTTCAAGATCACGATCGTGGATGGATTGTAGGCCGGCGTACCTTTGGTAAAGGATTGGTTCAGCAGCAGTACGAACTGGTTGATTCCAGTAAAATTCGCGTTACCATATCTAAATATTATACGCCCTCTGGTCGCTTAATTCAGAAACCCTATAATGAAAAAGGCGGTGAAGAATATGCTTATGAAATTTATGGGCGAAAAGTTGACGTTAAAGGCGACGTAATGGATTTTCAATCTGAGGTTCCCGATTCCCTAAAATACGCTACTGATGCCGGGCGTACCGTCTATGGTGGTGGAGGTATTGTCCCCGACCATGTTATACAGCCTGATACAGCTCAATCAAAAATTGTAGCCAACTATATGCTTCGTAATCGTGTTGGCTTCGAATTTGTACGAGACTACCTCGATGAAAATGGCGATAGCTTCCGTGAAAAGTGGGAAGATAACTATGATCGCTTTAACGAAGAGTTTGAGTGGTCTGAGGAACAGATGGACGAAGTATTCAGTCGTCTGAAAGAAAAAAATATGGTTGTCACTGACACCCTGTCTAAGCCAGATTTTAAATCAGATACCTTATTTATTCCTCAAGGGCACCTCGAAGAAATAGAATGGATGCCTCGCGGGCTCATCAAAGCGGAGTTGGCACGACAAGTATGGGGACTTAAGAAATACTATCCGGTAAGAAATAAGCTTGATGAAACGATTGATGAAGCAATGAAAATGTGGGATGAGGTTACAAAGCTCGAGGAATATGCTGCTTCGCATACAGCTCCCTCAACCGAACAGTACTGATCGTTTAATTGGATAAAATTATAAAGCCCGACTCTCTAAAGCAGTGAGTCGGGCTTTTCCTTTTCTAGGGATATATTATTCATGCCTGTTCATATAAACTGACTTAAAAAAGCGACTGCTGCCGTTTCTGCACGCAATCTGTTGGGACCCAGTGATATTAAATCAGCCTCCTCTTTATCCACAAGTTTCTTAATTTCATGTTCCGAAAACCCGCCTTCTGGACCAACTAACAATAAAATCCTTTCTTCATTATCAAGGTTTTGATGTTCAATAGCTTTAGATTGGTTTACTTTCTCATGAGCCACCAAAATTTTATCCGCTGAAATAGTTTTGAGCATTATTTCCAGCGAATGGTAAAGATCTATCTCGCAGCGGTGGGATTGCAGACTCTGTTTCATAGCTGAAACAGCAATAGATTCCAGCCGATCCATACGCACATTTTGTTTGATGGTATGTTCACTTCGAAATAGCCCTATTTGAGCAGCTCCTAGTTCAACTGCTTTTTCAACGGCAAACTCCAGACGATCTCTCTTCTTGATAATTCCCATGCCTAAGATAAGCTTTGGCTTCAACCGAGAAATATGCTGCTCCTCGTTTATTTCTACCTGTACAGACTTCTTGGTTATCCGTCGAACAATCCCCTGGTAGCGGCCCCCCCGACCATCAACAATGGTCAAAGAATCTCCTTCACGAGCCCGCATTACTTTAGAGGCGTGAATAGCTTCTTGATCTAACAGCTCTGCAAATCCATTATTGATCTGATCAGGCGGGACATAAAATATATTCATCGTTTATCGCTTTTTACCAAAAGGTTCTCCTGGCTTAAATACAGTTTGGCCCGTTTGCAAAAGGATTTCCACATAAGGACCACACAAGCCGCAGCTGTTACTGCAATAATTTTGATCCTGAAGTTCATCAAGCGAATCAACATTATTTTGATGTGCATACTCTTTGATCTCAGAAAAATCTCGGTTATGACAGATACACTCTGTTACACTATTTGGAGCCATAGCACTAAGCTGCAATCCTATTGTTTAAAATGTTTACCCAATCGAAGTTCCTGCCCCTGATAGTTGCTCTTTATATCATCTCCATAGACAAATTTAGGAACTTCAGTATTAGGTTCAAACTTCATACTACAAAACGTCTGTCCATCCTCAATTAAGAAGGGAACATCATGGGAGCGAACCTCGAGTACTGCACGCGCACCCTTATCCTCCACCCGACCGCCAAAACCACTGTCAAAAAAGCCTGCATAATGCGTACGTAGTTCTCCCGATCCCGTATCATAAGCTATCATCTCTGCGGCTAAATATTCCGGAATACGACATCGCTCCTTAGAGGCAAAAATATAAAACGCCTCCGGCTCTAAAATAAGATGATCATCAGGCTGATGGTAAATCGGCTCCCAAAATTCAGAAACTTCGTAATAATTAATATTCTCGAGATCTATATAATCGCGATGCTTTTTTGCTTTATATCCCACAATCTGACCTTCCGAAGCATGCAGATTTACACTCAGAAAAAGCCCGTTATTTACCTTTAAATTATCTACCTCTACAGGATTGCCATCTTCGGTAAAAAGAAGTGGATCAGAACTGTGTGTTCGCAGAATATCCTGGTCGGAAAGCACTGTATAGCCATGGCGAATGCGCAATTGATTAAGCCGGTCTCCTGTTTTCACTTTTATGGGAAATGATTTGGGAACCACCTCTAGATACATTCTCCCTTGATAACCCGATCGTATTTCTTCAAACCGGTGTGAGTGATCAGTAATTACGCGTGTAAATACGTCAAGGCGTCCGGTGGTACTCTTTGGATTTGCTTTCGCCGAAAGGTGTTCACCTGATATGATTTGATAATCAACTCCGTTTTCTTTTCCATTGAATAATGTTTTCTGTGGAGAAATGTGAGACGGTAGATGTAGCTCCTCCAACAACGGAATAATATAAACGCAATTGGGCTCTAAAATCGCCCCATCAGTAATTGAAAAATCGTATTGACTGAGCTTATCCAACTTTTGATTTACTGATTCATCTTCTGGAAGAAAACTGCATCGTACGCGATAGGCTTTTTCTCCCAAGCGTAAATCGATCGAGTTGGGCTGAAACTGGTCGTCCTGCAATGGATAGCCGTCAGCATGAGAAATAATACCCGCATTGGCTAATACGCGCAATTTTTGGACGGGCAGAATACCTTTGGTTCGCAAATGTACTTTTTGAATCTCGCTGCTCATTAGAACTTTCCTTGGATTAAAACGTTAGAGAATATTTTTATCTTGGAGCATATGAACGTGCGCCCTAATATAGGAATTCAATAGTCAGAATTCAGAATCGATATTTCTTTATTTTTTGGCACTCTGAATTCTAAATTAATCTAATCGCATAGCATGAATATTCTTTTTTGGAGTGGTGGCAAAGATTCCTACTTGGCCCTACATTTTTTTAGGGAATCACATCCCAAAGCAGATATAACACTACTAACTTCCTATGATGAATCACGTGATATTGTACCACACCAAAATATTCAACTCTCTGAAATTAAAGATCAGGCAAATTTCCTAAACTTGGAGTTACTTACGGTAGGGTTACCACCTGAATGCCCCAATGAAATATATCTGGATCGAATTGAGCAAACGCTCAAACAAGTAGAACAACCTATAGAAAATCTTGTATTTGGTGATTGGCACTTAGAAGATATCCGGCAATGGCGCGAAAACGTATTTGGTAAAATGGGTTATACCTGCACGTTCCCAATATGGCAAAAAGAGCTTGATGAATTACTCCCCATACTATTTTTAAAACCGATAGAAATAAAAATCAGTGCTGTAAAAAATGAGTTTCAACCTTTATTAAAGGTAGGGGAACCCTATGATCAAAAGCTTGTCATGCAGCTTCAACGACTAGAGGATATAGATCCGATGGGCGAAAACGGAGAATTCCACACCCACGTAATACTTAAAGAATCAGGCCCCCCTGATAAGCAACCCTTAATACCAGGTAGTAGATAGTACCTCATCCCCTTTTACCAACTTGTCAACCACATCCATTCCGTCAACAACTTTTCCAAAGCGGGTATACTTACCGTTTAGATGGGGCTTCCATTGATGCATAATAAAATATTGACTCCCCTCCGTATCAGGACCAGCACCGGCAATACCTACCGCTCCACGCTCAAACTCCTTCTCTGAAGCTTCGGTGGGAATCACAAACTCCGGTCCACCAAAACCATCCTGTCGTTCAATATCACCACCCTGAACTACAAAATTTGGAACAACCCTATGAAATGGAACATCATCATAATGGCCAGCACTATTCAAGCTGTCAATCATCGCTACCGTTGACGGAGCACTCAGCGTATTCATCTCAATCTGAAAACGGCCTTTTTTCGTTTGTACCAGCAATGTGGGATTCCGCCCCAACTCCCACAGACGATCCCAGTCAGGCTTTCGAAATTCAGTTTGCATCTTTTCCGGAACCTCTACGTTCCATCCGACACTAACCAGCGATCGATTCAGAGGTACATAATTTTTAACGGCAAGAGAATCTATAACCGATTGTGCCTGTTCTTCAAAACGTTCTTTATAGAGCGCCCCAAAGGTTTGATATACTTCAATATCGGCGGGCAGCGTAAAAGCACCTAAACTTTCATTGATACGATCAAAATCCTCTTGGCTAAACAGAACCTCATTACCAAGCAATGAACTAGCCATATAAGTTACACCACGATCACCGATATTCAGTGCATTAAAAACGATATTTCGAATTTGTTGTCTATGCTCTCCAATATTTTGAAAATCCTGCACAACATTCCCCAAGTTTTGCAACGCATACATTGTTGGCAACTGCTCTCTATCATCCACTAGATCTTCGATACGCTGCAAATAATCTTCAGGCGACTCATATCGTTGATAAACCTCTAAAACCTCAGGCCATAAATAGGGATTTTCCTTGGCCACTCCCGCAAGCCTCTCTTGGTACTCTTGTACCTTTTGATCATCCAGTTTCTGTACTAACGCCAATGCTTTTAACCATACTACATCAGCTAAATTAGCATCCGTCAGCATCTCTTCTCGGATGTACTGATACAAGTCATTTTCATCCGAAATATGTCCATCCAAACTCTGCAGTGTTCGAGTCTGGACGTGGGCATTTTCATTCGTCAATAGAATTTTAGCCGCTAATGAATTTTTATCATTTAATGGGATATCGTCAATGGAAGTAGCTAACTCATAGGCCAGCTGAACCTGGTGATCCAGCATCTGCTCCCCATTATAAAAAATCGTCATGGTATGAGTAGTACGCTGGGGAAGTACCTTATTTACATATTGATCTACATTCCGACTCATGCCCGTCCCCATCAACTGCCACCGATTAAACAAAGAATCCTGTGCTGTTGCAGTTAGTTCAGATTCATCCCCACGATACCATCCATACAAATAAGCACGGGTGGTCTCATAATTTTCCGTATCAAAAGCCTTTTGAATAATTCGTATTTGATGTCGCTGATCCACATCATGCTTCAAAACCAACCGCCCTATCGCCAATGCATGACGATATTCGCTGTTTTCAAAGTCTTGGTCCAGCTGATTCAATAAAAAAGTAAGTGTTTGCTGATCTCCCTGTTGACCAAGTACTCTGACAATACCTGCACGTAAAGCGGGATTATCTATCCACCATTGTTCGAGCTCTCGAAGCTTATTTTCATCAATATTATGATGACTTACTCCAAACCAGGCGGTTTCGGCATTTTGTTTTTTAGCCAGGTTAATAAATTTATCAATCGAATCTACCGGCGTATTAGTAAACGCTCTCCACGCTTGCTTGCGTATTTCGGGATGTTTGTGCGACAGGTATGGCTCAAGGCTATGAATATCTCGTTGTGTAATAGCCTCAAATAAATCGGGATAGGATGCAGTAAGTAGCGAATCAGTAACCGGATTTTCACTTTTATAGGGTCCCGAATCACCAGTAGAATAGTTGAGCAAAATGATGACACCGACTCCCACGGTAATCAAAATTATCCAAGAACGAAGTCGGACGTATTTCATTTTTAAAAAATATATTTCAAAAAATTATAACGATGGATTATGGTCTTTAGCCTCTTCTACCCGCTCAGATTCTTTCTTTTTGCTGATGGTTTTTAATTTGCCATTCCCATCCTTTCGAGCCTCGTGCAGCTGTGAATCTTTGATCCATGCTCGTCCTCCATCGTGTTGCAATCGCTTTTCATTTTTAAACATAAAAGCTTGCTCGTGCAAATCGGGTAACTTCGTTTCCATATCAAGTTTTTTTCTATTGGATTGATTCAGTGATAATAATACAATTTTAACAACTATAATTCATAAGATTTTTAGCTTTGCTTTGAACCTCGAAAAGCTTATATTTGGCATTCTGTAGCCAAAAGAATTTACAACATAAAATTAAACAATTAGATGTACGCAGTAGTTAAGATAGGTGGACATCAATATCGCGTATCAGAAGGCGATGTCCTGTTTGTTGACAAGCAAAGTGATGAAACGGGTCAAAACTTAACGTTTGACGAAGTTTTATTAACAAATGACGATGGTAATGTAACAGTAGGTCACCCTGTTGTTGATGGTGCTGCTGTTGAAGCAACATTGCTTGACAATGTAAAGTCTGACAAGGTTGTTGTCTTCAAGAAAAAACGTCGCAAAGGATATCAGGTTAAGCGCGGACACCGCCAACCGATGTCTCAAATCGAAATAAACAGTATTTCAACTTCTGATAGTGGTAGCAAAAAAGCTGCAAAGAAAGAAGAAGATACTTCAAACGCTGAAGAATCAGTTCAAGTATCTACCGATATGACAGCCAAAGAAGCTATTAGTCATATCAGAAATACAGATCTTGAAGATCTCAAAGGTTTTGTTCCCGAAGATGAAGAGCGGGTTACCGTTTTGGATGCATGGAACAGTAAGCAAGAAGGATAATTCAGAAATTTTAGATTGTTATGGCGCATAAGAAAGGACAAGGTTCTACAAAGAACGGTCGCGATTCAATTTCGAAGCGACTAGGAGTTAAAAAATACGGCGGCGAAGTTGTCAAAGCGGGCCACATTATCGTACGTCAGCGTGGTACTAAATTCCACCCCGGCGAAAATGTAGGCCGTGGCGGTGACGACACGCTTTTTGCCAAAGCTGATGGACAGGTTACTTTCCGCGTTCGCTCCGGTGGACGTAAATACGTAAGTGTTGAACCTGTTTCATAACAGTATTTTTTCTAGATTTTAAAGCCTTGGTTTCTAAAGAGACCAAGGCTTTTTTATATTTGATGCCTTATGAAAAAACAAACGATCCCGGGACTGCCCCATCTACCATTCCGAAACATCTTTTGCATTGGTCGAAATTACGTTGAGCATGCACAGGAACTCAAAAATGAAGTTCCCTCCCAACCTCTTGTGTTTCTTAAGCCGACTAGCAGCATCATTTTTGATGGAAATGAAATACATATCCCCCAACAAAGCCAAAATGTGCACCATGAGATAGAATTAGCAGTTGCCATTGATAAAACAGGCAAAGATATCGCCAAAGAAAATGCGTTAGATTATATTGGCGGTTTCGGTATCGGTATTGATGTAACCGCGCGCGATATCCAACAAAAAGCGAAAGAAAAAGGCCATCCTTGGTCCGTAGCCAAAGGCTTCGACACGTTTGCACCATTAAGTACATTTGTGGAACAAAAAGAGCTTCCAAATCCACAAAATGCTGAGCTACAACTTTCTGTTAACGGCGAAACACGTCAATCTGATAATACCGAACTGATGATTTTTACAGTGGCTGACCTTATACATTATTTATCAACTGTATTTACCCTACAGCCCGGCGACATCATTTTAACCGGCACGCCCAAAGGCGTATCTCCCATCGTTAGCGGGGATGTTATTAAAGCTTCCTTGAACAATGGCCTTGCAACACTTTCGGTAACCGTAGCATAGCTCATGGACATTCGCCAATTACTATTATCTATTATTGTTATTGGGATCAGTTCACAGCCCATTGCTGCCCAAGAATCCTCATCGTTTGATCCTACTCAAGCGCACTATCAATGGCCAACCGAAGCCAGCAGATATCTTTCTTCTACGTTTGGCGAAACTAGATCAGCTCATTTTCACGCTGCTTTGGACATAAAAACCTGGGGACGTAAGGGATATGAAGTATATGCCACCCGAGATGGAATTGTTGATCGCGTGGCTATAGGACCGCGTGGATATGGAAAGGTGATATATTTAAAACATGACGATGGCTCTTATTCCATTTATGCACACCTGCTTTCTTTTAATAATGAGTTGCAGAAACTAGCCGATTCAGTTCGTTTTGCGGAAGACTATCAGTTTGAGATTGAAAAATTTTGGAGCTGGAGAAATATCGAGGTTAAACAGGGCGAACTCATCGGATACAGTGGTGCATCGGGCATTGGCCCTCCCCACTTGCATTTTGAACTTCGAACGCCAACACATAAACCTTTTAATCCCCTCCTGACAAATTTATCAGTGAAGGATAATCTTCCTCCACAAATTAAGGAACTATCAATAGAACCACTCAGCTCCAACTCCATTATAGAAGGAGAAAATGCTATTTATACCAAGCGACCCAAACTCGAAAATGAATCCTATAATTTTGGTACAATATCGCTTAATGGTCCTATTGGATTGGGAATAAACGCTTTTGATAAGGCTAATAACATCCACAATGCCTACGCAGTTTATGAGTTAATCCTTGAGGTGAATGGAGAAGAAGTCTTCCACTCAAAAGTTGATAGTTTTTCTTATCGAGAGACTCACCAGATGTTTATCGATCGGGTATACCCAATTCTTAAAGACACTGATAAAGGATTCCAGCGCTTGTATTTAGCAGATGGAAACTCCCTCCCTTTTTATCAAACCAACAATAGCAAGGGGGTGTTAAATTTACCGGTAGGGTCTCATCAAGCGACTATTACGGCAAAAGATTTTTACGGGAATACGTCTACTGCAGAGTTTACGATCAACGTTCCAGAAAACCAGCAACAATATCATGAGCAATCATTCAAAAACTATCATCAAACCGTAAATCTTGTAACTCCCAATCAGTGGAATTGGTTTGCAGATTGGGTTACCATCCCATATAACCAGTACGAGCATACAACAATTGGCTTGGCTGATAAAGAACTCTTTACTGAACACTTAAATGGTATTGCTGTTAATATAAAAGAACAAAACACACTTTTTGTTAACACTTCTGCTTTGGGACCCCTTCAATTTTATCGTATTGCCCCCCAAAACACCTCTTTTATTTCAACCACCGACCAAGATCATTTTGCCATATTTCCCAAGCAAACTTTTTACGATACCGTTTCGGTGGGCATTTCTGTAAATAAATTTAACGATGACTCTTTGCGGGTTAATATAATCCCCGATGCCTACCCGGTTCGAGAAGCATTTACATTTTATACCTCTCGGGATAGCACGATAGCTGATACTACCAAACTATCATTCTACAATTTTGATCAAGAGGACGAGGAATGGGAATTAATTCCCACAAGATTTACTGACATGTATATATTAGGAAAAGCCGAAACCATGGGACATTTTTCTCTTAAGAGAGATGATATTCCTCCAAAAATCAGTAATCCACGCGTTCGAGAGCGCCGCGATGGCAAGTGGGTTATTTATATTGATGCCACCGATAACCTATCCGGCATTGATTATGCTCGAACAAAAATACTCGTTAATGACAAACAGGGTATCGCTGAGTTTGAACCGGAAAATGATCGCTTTGTGTATTATCATCCCAATTTTATTCCCTCATCTTTAATGAAGATAAAAGTTGTTGCTTATGACAAGATGGGCAACAGAGCAGAACAGCTTTTTGAATTGGAAAACTAGTTCGCAAAAATAGAAAAGGAGAAACTGCTTCCAGCTTCTCCTTGAAGGTCAAATATATTCTCTAGCAACTTTTAGATATAAGCGATGCAACCCACTTCTACCTTGCAATTTTTGGGAAGGGTTTCTACCGCAACCGTTTCGCGTGCTGGAGGATCACTTTCAAAGTAACTGCCATAAATTTCGTTAACCGTTGAAAAGTCATCCATATCATCGAGATAGATACTGCACTTAATCACCTTGTCAAATCCTGAGCCCGCTTCTTCCAAAACAGCCTTTAAATTTTTCATGACTTGCTTGGCCTGCGAACTTACATCATCACCGGCAAAATCTCCGGTTTCGGGATCTAGTCCAATTTGCCCCGAACAATAAACCAACTCATTATGAACTACAGCTTGGCTGTATGGTCCTATAGCTTCTGGTGCCTGTGATGTATGAATAATCTTTTTCATAGTATATTACTTTATTGAGGTTGCGTTTTTATTTTTTAATTCGATCAAAAATTCATTCAGATATAAAGCAAACTTCTCAGGATGTTCCATCATCGGAGCATGACCACACTTATCAATCCATTTGAGTCGAGAGTTTGGTAATGACTTATGAAATTCATCTGCAACTTCGGGGGGCGTAATTTCATCTTGTTTGCCCCAAATTAGTAGCACCTCCTGATCAATATCCGGCAAAAATCCCTCCATACTGTACTCATGAGTCTCCCGGGCAATAGCAAGCACATTCAACAAATTTGACCGATCGTTGATTACTTCCATGATCTCGTCCATAAGTTCTTCAGTCACAAAATCATCATCATAAAAGGTAATTGCAGCCTGCTTTCTCACGTAGTCACGATCGTTACGTCGTGGAAATGTAGATCCAAAATCTCTTTCCTGAAGTCCCGAACTTCCAGTTAAAATCAACGCTGCAACATTCTCTGGATGCTGAACAGTATATTCGAGAGCCAAATGCCCCCCCATAGAATTACCCAGCAAAATGGGATTTTCAATCTCCAATTCCTCTAAAAAGGAATGCAGCCATTTTGCCAAATTTGTGAAGGTCAACTTTCTGGCTTTAAACTCATAGAGAGGAATGGAGGGAACATAAATATTGTAGTCATCTATATATTCAACAAGGGCATCATAGTTACTGAGCCCTCCAAACATACCATGTAGAAAAACAAGATTGTCGGATTCTTCTGTTCCTTTTGAAATTTTAAGATATTCAAAATCGTTATAATGATGACTTTCGAAATGGCTGGTGCCGAACATATAATTTAATTGATAACTGGGTTAATAGACTGTTACTTTACAAGTTTCCTAATATAATAAATTTAAGCATTAATATTGCAGAAAGGGCTATATATGATTACTTTCTGCAATCACGAATGGATATTCTAATAACATTGAATTTATAGCAATAAGATGACCATGCTTATAAAAAAATTACCACACCTACTTGTCACGTTGCTCGCAGCGATTTTGATAGGATGCGGAACTTCAAATCCGTTAGCTGACGAAGCGCAAGATAATCTTAAGAATCAAGATTTCGAATCTGCAATTTCTTCAGCTGAAAAATCTATTGAGAAATATCCCGGAGATCCTTTGGGATATTATTACAAAGCCGTTGCACTTGGCGAACTTGCCGGATCTAAAGAAGATCCCAGCGAACGCCTCGAGCATTATAAAAAAATGAATGAAACATTTGAAACAGCAAAAGCTGTAGCTGATACTTCTGAAGAGAAACCGGGAGAAATAGATAATATTTCCGGAGTAAGAATTGCTGTATGGCAAAATGAATTTCAGAGTGGTGTTGATTACGCTACCAACGACAGCCTTAGAAGTACGGTAGAAAATCCTATGGAACTTTCGTTGTACCACTTGCGAAATGCTACAGAAATTGAGCCAGACAGTGCAAGCTCTTGGAATGTACGTGCTCAAATAGCCGCTCAGAATAAAGAATTTGAAGAAGCCGTTACTTCAAAAGAAAAGTATATGGGAATGATCTCTGAGTCAGAGATTGATACCGTTGATTATATGCACTTGGGTAACTACTACTTCAATTTAGATAATGATGAAAAGGTTGTTGAAGTCTTTGAAAGAGGAAAAGACCGATTCCCTGGAAGCACCCCTATTGTTACCAATCTTGCCGATGCTTACAGCAGAGCTGGACAATCTGAAAAAGCAATTTCTACTCTTGAGGAACTCGTTCAACAAAATCCCGACAATGCCCAGTATCGTCTGGTTATGGGTACCCAAATTTATCAGCAGGCTCTAAAGCTACAAGATTCGTTGGGTTCAAACTCACAGGAGATTATGGAATTGCAAAAAGAATTCAATCAGGCTGATGCTTCCGACCAGGAAGAAATAAAGGCACAAATTGATGAGCTTAGCAATGAGAATGAAGAGCTGTTAGCTAAAAAAGAAGACCTAACCAATCGTGCCGAAGAACAAATCAACAAAGCGCTTGAACTTCGTCCCGACGACCCCGCTGCCTATGAAACATTAGGTGTAATTTACCAAAACCGGGCAAAAGAGCTCTTCGATCGTCGTAACAGAACTACGGATAACGAAGAAGCAGCTAAATTTGACGAGCAAGGTAAAGAAGATATACGTCAGGCTATGGACTACTACGAAAAAGCGGTAGAACTTGATCCTGAAAACGAAAATTACTGGAGAAGCTTATTCCAGATTTACACTTTCCTCGGCATGGATGAGAAAGCTGAAGAAGCAATGGAAAAAGCGGGCATGGACGGATAAATAACTATCTGGTCAACTCGCACTAACTAATTTACTTTATTTTTATGATTCACGACTTTACCCGAATAGCAAGCTTCGTGCTTGCATTCGGGTTCTTTATTAGTTGTTCAACAATACAATCTTCAACACAAAACTCTTCTTCGTCTGACAACCTTTCTGAGAAGCAGATCCAACAGCAGATTAACACGTTGGATAAAAATATTGCTTCTAATCCAGAACAAGCAGACTTGTACTTCCAAAAGGGAAAACTTCTTACCCAGTTAGCTCAAAAAAAAGACGCCCCTTCAAATCGTGTTTCCCCCTATTCTGATGCTCGAACCTCTTTAGATAGAGCAGCTGATTTATTTAATAATTCAACCGACTCGGTAGACAAGGTTTCTGATTTACTCAATATAACCTGGAGTTTGGAACATAATCAGGGAGTCAAATTATTGCAGGGAAAAGATGCCAACCAGCAAGACTATAAAGAAGCAGCGGCCCACTTCAACAATGCAACGGTTGTTTTGCCCGACAGTGCTATTTCTTACACGATGAAAGCCCGGGCACTCTATAAAAATCAGCAGCCTAATAAGGCCATTAATACGCTTGAAGATGCCCAAAGACAAATAAGTAATCCTCCCACTATTCTTTTGGAACAACTTGCCTATTTGTACTTGGAAAATAATAATCCGGAAAAAGCAATAGCAGTTTATGAGCAGGCCGAATCATTTTCTGACAAAAATTTAAATTTATTGCATGGGCTTTCAAATGCTTACATAAATGCTGGCGAACATCAGAAAGCCATAGAGCTGTTAGAACAGCTAATTGAAAATGAACCGCAAAATATTATCTACGGTCAATCACTGGCCACAGAATTATATTTTGCCGGAAAATCGCAGTTAGATTCTACTGCTTCCCATCTCGAAAAAGGTAAGGCTCTTGAATCAACAAACTATAATAACGCTGATTCTTTGTTTGCAAGGGCTGGCAAACAATTTGAGCAAGTTTCTGATGCCAATCCGGGTAACCTAGAAATTCAAAAACGAACGGCCACATTTTATTATAATACGGCCTCACAGTATCAAAAACTTTTGCCAGTGATTTCTGACAAACACCGAAAGCAACTACAGAAAAAGATTAAGGAATATTTATCAGCTTCCATTCCCCTACTTGAAACTCTGACAGAACAAGAACCCCAGAATAAACAAACATGGAAAAAGCTATTTCAGGCTTACTCCATTCTGGGTATGGAACAGGAAGCAAAAAACGCAAAGGCTAATCTTTAACACCTTTCAGCAATGAAATTTAATACGAAAACTATCCACGCAGGACAAAAACCGGAAGAAACTAGCGGTGCAGTAATGCCTCCAATCTTCCAAACATCTACATATGCTCAAGAAGCACCCAATGTAAACAAGGGATACGATTACGCCCGCGTAGGAAATCCTACACGTACAGCTCTTGAAAAACTAATTGCCGGTTTAGAAAATGCTGATGAATGTGCTTGCTTTGCCAGCGGTTGTGCTGCAATGGATGCCGTTCTTAAAATGTTTCGTCCAGGCGATCAAATTATTGCCTCAAACGACCTTTACGGCGGTACGTATCGACTGTTTACAAAAGTATTTGAGCCATACGGTATAGATTTCACTTTTGTGGATATGACGGATATCAAGAATGTTAAAGAAGCCGCTACCGACGATGCCAAACTGCTTTGGATTGAAACTCCCACCAATCCCCTTCTGCGTGTAGTGGATATTGAAGAGCTTACGAGCTTCGCAAAAAAACAGGACATCTTATCACTTGTTGATAACACCTTTGCTTCTCCTTACTTGCAACAACCACTTGAGTTGGGAGCAGATATGGTCCTCCACTCAACTACAAAATATTTGGGAGGGCACTCTGACGTAATTGGTGGAGCTGTTGCTACTTCTAACGAGGCTATTATGGAACAACTCCGTTTCCAGGTAAAGACTACAGGAGCCGTTCCCGGTCCCATGGATTGTTACCTCACTTTACGGGGCATTAAAACACTATCTGTTCGGGTTCAACAATCAGTTGATAACGCTAAAAAAGTTGCTGCTTTTTTAGATAAACATCCCGACGTGGATCAAGTTATTTATCCCGGTCTCGAAAACCACCAGCAACACGACATTGCTAAAAAGCAGATGAGTGACTTTGGTGGAATGGTATCATTTTCTTTAAAGGATGATTCCATGGATAAGGCCCAGGAATTTATGAGCAGGACTTCAGTTTTTACTTTAGCTGAAAGTCTTGGCGGAGTTGAATCATTAATCAGCCACCCCGCTTCGATGACTCATGGCTCAATTCCAAAGGAAGTGCGCGAAAAAGCAGGACTTAAGGATTCCTTGATTCGACTTTCGGTTGGTATTGAAGATGCTGATGACCTTATCGAAGATCTGGACCAAGCGTTTGAATAGCATTCAGATTTATAAATAAAAAGTATAATCTAAAAACTGATTAAGTTATGCGGAATGTAGTTATTGTTGATGCAAAACGTACTCCCGTTGGTTCTTTCGGTGGAAGTTTATCTTCTTTTTCAGCACCTGAATTAGGGGCTGCAACAATTACCGAATTAATGAAATCGACTGGCATTGATCCAGAACAAATTCAAGAAGTAGTCTTTGGCAATGTTCTTACAGCCGGTGTAGGACAGGCTCCTGCACGTCAGGCCGCTCTTAAAGCCGGGCTTTCTGAACTCACGCCTGCCACAGCTGTTAATAAAGTCTGTGCATCAGGCATGAAGGCTATCATGATCGCCGCTAACCAAATCCAGCTTGAAGAAGCGGATGTTATTGTTGCTGGTGGAATGGAAAGCATGAGTAATGTGCCCTACTACTTAAACAAACACCGGTTTGGATCTAAGCTGGGACACGCTGAAGCCCAAGATGGTATTATCAGAGATGGTCTCTGGGATGTTTATAATGATTTTCACATGGGTAATGCGGCAGAAATTTGTGCTAAAGAATGTAACATCAGCCGTGAGGAGCAGGATGAATTTGCTATTACCTCATACAAGCGAGCCATTAAAGCTCATGAGGAAGGCTATTTTGATGATGAAATCATCGAAATGAAAGTAAAAGATCGCAAGGGCAATGTATCCAAAGTTACTATGGATGAAGAGCTCAAGCGCATTAATTATGACAAGGTGCCCAAACTTAATCCTGTTTTTCAAAAAGATGGTACTGTTACGCCTGCCAATGCCAGCAGCATTAACGATGGTGCAGCCGCAGTGCTAATGATGACCGAAGAAAAAGCCGAAGACCTTGGATTAACACCATTGGCCCGCATTGTAAGTCAGGCTAGTGCTGCCAAGCAACCCGAGTGGTTTACTACGGCTCCAGCCGATGCGATGCCCAAAGCAATGAAAAAGGCAAATCTTGAAAAAGACGACTTCGACCTTTTTGAAATCAATGAGGCTTTTTCAGTTGTTTCTCTGGCCAATGAGCAAATTTTAGAGCTAAATCCAGAAAAAGTTAACATCCATGGTGGTGCGGTCAGTATTGGTCACCCAATTGGTTGTTCAGGAGCACGTATTATTGTCACACTCTTGCATGCTCTAAGGCGTACAAATGGACGCTATGGTTGTGCCGGCATTTGTAATGGTGGCGGTGGCGCTTCAGCTATGGTCGTTGAAATGCTTAATTAAATATTATAAGCTTTCGAAAGCAGGGTGAAATAGTTCATCCTGCTTTTTTATTTTTCATTTATTCTGATAACTTTACATCGAGAGCACACAATAATAGAGCAAGTTCACAGAAAAATAACCTTACGACTTATACTTTACTATTTTTTGTTAAATTCTGAATGTACTTCTATCAATCGATTTTGTTATGATTAAGAAAGCATTATCCACATTTGCCCTTCTATTTTTGTTGACTGGGTTGTCATACGGTCAGGTAGGGATTACATCGGTACCATTCTTACAGATTGAACCCGATTCTCGAGCAGCGGGAATGGGTAATACTGGCGTTGCTATTGCCGATAACGCTTCTGCTGTTTTTTGGAATCCGGCCGGACTTGCTTTTCAAAAAGGGAATCAAATCAATTTTACACACAGCGAGTGGCTGCCCCAATTTAACGCTGACTTATTTTATGATTATCTAGGCGGTAAATATCACATAGACGGAATTGGGACCTTTGGAGGTCATATCACTTTTCTAAATTTGGGAGAACAACTTCGTACCGACGAAACAGGGTTAGAGCAGGGACGCTTTAATAGTTATGAACTTGCTGCCGGACTTTCTTATGGTCTAAAACTCAACGAAAACTGGTCACTTGGGTCTGGATTCCGATTTATTTACAGCAGTCTTGCAGATGGGCAGGTGAGTCAACAACGTATTAATCCCGGTTCCAGCGTGGGCGTTGATCTTGCTGCTATGTACCAATCAAACAGGTTTAAATTTATAGGCAACGATGCCAATATTAACGCGGGTTTAAACATCTCAAACATTGGCCCCGGTGTAAACTACACTGACAATGCTCAAAAAGATCCATTGCCAACCATGTTCCGTATTGGCTGGGCATTTAACACCAATCTTGATAGGGATGGCATCCACAAATTGACAGTTTCCAATGATATCTCGAAAGTAATGGCACGCCTTGATTCTGATGGTAAACCCAAAGGTGTTATTAATTCTCTTTTCTCATCCTGGGGCAACTTTACGCGCAACACTGGAACGGGAGAAGCAACACTCTCACTACCCGAACAGCTAATGTATGCAGTAGGTACAGAATACTGGTATAACGATCTTTTTGCTGTACGGGGAGGATATTATTACGAGGATCCTAATAATGGTGATCGTCAATATATGACGTTGGGAGCCGGTATTCGCTACAAATTTGTAGGGGTAGATTTCAGTTATATTAATACCCTTGGGGATGAAAACCACCCCCTTGCCAATACCACTCGCTTTGGTTTACTCTTGAACTTCTAATCCCGGCCAACGTGGGTTTATGATTTTCGACAGGCAAACTTCTTTTTTCAAAAAAAGCATGCTTCTTATTGGCATGCTTTTTTTATTTGGGATTCATAGTATATTTGCCCAACAAGTAGAGATACAACGAAACCATTCGCTCACTCCCGCCGCTAGTTTACAACCCAACGTGCCTGATACTCTAACTATAATAGCAGTAATGGTTGAGTTTGAACCCGATAACAACCGATTAACTTCGGGTGATGGTACGTTCAGCCCATCTAATTTAAGCTACCTGGACAAGCCTGATGTCACCATTGATCCCCTGCCCCATGACCAATCCTATTTTGAAAGACATCTGAAATTTGCCCAAAATTACTTTAAGAAAGTTTCGGGCCATCAGCTACATATGACCTACCAAGTTCTTCCCGATATTTATAAACTTCCAAAAAAGATGGAGCAGTATGCACCCACTGGTAA
>JBEPWP010000010.1:0-18985 GCA_041642355.1 Fodinibius sp.
CTGTCTTCCAGCGTTTTATGATACGGTTTGTGGGTATGACCAAAAGCCATGACATGCGCCTCGGCTCTTTCCATCATGCGGATCATGCTTTTATCTTTCCGATCTTCAAACAAATATTCATTGATTTTGCGCGGACTTCCGTGAACAAGCAGCAAGTTATACGGATCTGTATTCACACCGAATTCAATACGCAAGTGAGCAGGCAGACTTCGTAGATACGCCCGGTTTTCATCTGTAATAATCTTATTTGTAAAGTTAATGGATTCAGCACCAGGAGCTTTATCTTCATCAGTTTGATAGGCGCATCCGCAATCATCGCTATTCAGTCCAACCCCTTGGTCATAATTGCCAGCAATAACGGGAATTCCTTTTCCCCGGATCGCCTGAATAACTTCATTCGGATAGGGAGCATATCCAACAAGATCACCCAAACAATAAACGGCATCAGGTGAGCGACTATAGATATCTTCAAGAACAGGGATTAACGCATCGATGTTTGCATGGATATCGCTAAATAGAGCTATTTTCATAATGATCAGCAAAAAGTTTTAGAAAGTTCAGTAGATAGTTTTGATAGCAATTCGTTGAGTTCTTCAATTACTTCTGGATTCAAACAATAGCAGGTTTTCACTCCATCGACCTCACCTTTGATCAATCCTGATTTCTTTAATGCTTTCAGATGTTGCGAAACCGTAGACTGTGCCAGTGGCAGTTCTTCTGTTATATCTCCACAAATACATGTCTCGCGCTCTGCAAGTAACTCAATAATAGCAATTCGCGCTGGATGTCCCAGAGCTTTCATCAGCTCTGCGGAACGTTTCTGGGAAGCGTTAAATAGTTTTTCTTTTGTAATAGCCATATTATTTATCGGTTATCGTAATTTTACGATTAAATGTATGCAAAACAACGTATATTAGCAATAACTATTAAACGGTATTCTTCCGGCGTATAATCTTGGAGTAGGCTTACTTGTGTTCGGTTTAATCAATTAAACCATGATATTTTCCTGAAACTACAAGAGGTTGTCAGTCATGAATATCATTATAGGCGATATAACTCAGAAACTAGTCTGGCCCTTATTGTTATTGGTAATGCGATATGTATCGAGAGCAAGTACCCAAATTAGGAATTTAGCTTTACCGCTAAGTTCTACAAAACAATCGAAGGGTTGACCAATATCTTGTTGTGAAGTTTATTAACGATTATCCTTTATCGCCAAACAACATCTCGTAAGTTTCCAAAGATAGAGGCTTCGGTGGTTTTGTTAGTTCGGCCTCACTTTCATAAATTTTTCCAGCATACGTATCAGGCATCGGAAAGTAATAGTACTCTTCTTTATCAAAATCCCACTCCACAAAGCTGATCTCAAATTCCTAGCCCTCCCCATCCGTTATATATTCACCTTGTCTGAACTTCGGGTCCGGCAGTTAATTAAAGGTTTCTCTACTCATAGGGTTGAACTTGCTACATTTTGGTATACACCCAGTTAAGCTATAGATTGTCACCGCAATTTATGACAAAACCCTATTATGAATAAAAAAAACACCTAAAGTAAAGAATGTAAACTGGACGGCATTCAACAAAGTTACCAACCGTTGTTTTCAAGTCCTAACGGTACGCCCTGATTATCATGATGTTGATCATAGGGCTTAGTAGTAGTTCCAAAATTAATCCGATCACTTCGATATACATCCTCGGAGTATTGAAAGAAATTGTCGTTCCTCGTTTTTATTAAACGCTTCATCAACAAAAGGGGATCATGATAATCAACGTCTAACAAATCCACCTCTTCTTCACCTGCACTAACCGCAGAAATTTGTTGTTTTGCCTCTCCCAGCCTAGTATCTGTATAATTGTATAAAAGCTCGTAAATGGAATTAGCTTCAAGATCTTGATCAAAAATCGGCTCAAATAAGTCATAATCAAAATATGACCTTTCAATTATGAGGGGTTGGTCATCACCATATCGAACACGTACTATATTTACTAGTTTCTCCTTCTCATCAAGATCTATCAGATTGATAAGCTTTAGTGGAGGGGCTACAACATCTTTTTTTATAATTTTTGCGGCGGGCTCAATATTATTTTTCTTCATGAGCTCTGTAAAGCCCATCAACTTCTCTGAATCTTGCTCAATTTTCGGCTTTGTTACAAAGGTACCTTTACCTTGCTCTCGAACCAGGTACCCTTGTTGTATTAATAGCTTTACGGATTCTCGAATAGTACCTCGACTGACGTTGAATTTTTCAACCAATTCCGTATCGCTATAAAATCGATCAAACTCTTCAAACTTCCCATCTTTAATCTGACCCAAAAGATTTTCATAAATTTGATAATACTTTGGTATCGGCTGGGACACTTCTTCCATGGTAAATTACTCTTCCTTAATTTATAAAATTTTAAAACACAATTGCCTAAATATAAGCAACTTGTATCAAGAAGTTAATTTTATCCTTTGAACTTATTTGAACTTGAAATAATTCACAATTAGTTCTTAATCTATATTTATTCTTTAATAATTAATATTTCACACATTAAGATATATGCAACACAAATAAAAAAGTTGTGTTGCGCGGATGAGATACAATTGAAATTAAAATTATGTCCCTACAAGATAATCTTATAGGGACTGGTTTGTAAGTTCAGTAATCCAGAGTGCTAAATCATATCCGCTATCTGACGATAGTT
The DNA here is from genome assembly GCA_041642355.1 of Fodinibius sp. Lineage (GTDB taxonomy): Bacteria > Bacteroidota > Rhodothermia > Balneolales > Balneolaceae > Fodinibius. The sequence goes on from JBEPWP010000010.1 coordinate 2,689, forward strand.
TAGCGCGTCTGTATGGACATAAAAATCAGAGGTCACATTTGGCGTGGTATGTCCCAAAAGTTTACTAACACCAAATAAATTGGCATCAGGATTTTCCAGGACATGGGTTGCAAATGTGTGCCTCAAACAATGAAAGGTAAGCTCTTTGGGAAGCCCAGCATCATTCATTTCTTTCCATTAAATTGCTTTTTTCCTTAACTTAATAATATATAATACAAAATTTCTCTAAGGATTGGGCTCGGCGAGGGTTTTACTAATAGAAGCCGTTGAATAATATCAAGAGAGAGTTACATTGAGCCTACCCGAAGGGGTGAGCTTTTTTATGCTGGTCAGAAGATTCTGGCTTGAAAACCATGGGAGATCTCTGTAAGAATCCTAAGGAATTATATTATTTAACACTGCCCATTAATAAAGAACCTCCTGAATAAATTATTCAGGAGGCATAGTAAACAAAGACTGGCATAAACTTTTACCTATGGGAACTCTATTTGTCAAGAATTATATGGTCTACACCTTGCTGATCAAGCAGGTTATTAAATTCCTGGATATCTTGGTTTACAATTGTATTAAATTCTCCCATATACTCTTCATATACCTTTTTCAAATCATTAAATCTCTCTTCCATACCTCCAGTAGGCTTTGCATCATGATCCCGTACGACTTGGTACAATCTTCCCATTCGGTTGCTTAATCGACGCTCCATACCAATAGGATCTTGACCACTATTGATGTCATTATTAATAAACTTGCTTTCTACTTCTGTCAATTTTTGATTTAATGTTTTCGCTTGATCCTGAATAGGTTGTGAATTACTTTTCTTTTCTGAAATAGATTCTATCTGCTCTCTAGCAGAACGTATCTGATCAATGGCCTTTTGGAAACTCGTGATCATATCAGCAATTTCATTCGCCATCTTATACGTTTCTTGAAGGTCTTCAGTTGTTGAATCCCAGCGTGGATCAGCTTTAAGCTGAAAAGACTCCTGCAACTGATCCTCTCTGATTGAAAGTTTAACCGAATACGTTCCCGGTACTGCTTCAGGACCACGGGGTGGATTCCCAATTACCATTGTTACCAAATCATCAACGGTAAATGGACCCTCGTGATTTAAATCCCACTCAAATCGGTTTAACCCTTCGGACACATCTAACTTATTGCGTTCTTTTAACTCTTCTGAATCTGTTGAGAAACTCCGTATCGTTTCTCCTGACTCGTTAAGAATGTCCAAATCCACCTTCTTATCAGCCGCCTCTTTATCCAGATAAAAGTTTATTAGCGCTCCTGTTGGATAGCTATCAGGTCCCGGTGACCCTGCTGAACCCCGGAACTGAGTTCGATATGCATCTCTGGGATTAAATAGATGGTAATTTGAATTTTCAATCTGGTTATCCAATTGATGTATTGCAGACAAGTCATCTAGAACCCAAAAAGAGCGTCCTTGTGTACTTAGCACTAGATCATCGCGGTGTACCTCAATATCTGTTATCGGGGTATGGGGCAGATTTAGTTGAAACGGCTGCCAATGTTGTCCATCATCAAAAGAAATATACATTCCAAACTCTGTGCCCGCATACAGTAATCCTTCACGATCAGGATCTTCTCGAACTACACGTACAAAGTGATCATCGGGAATTCCATTATCACCATTTGTTAATTGCTCCCAGCTCTGCCCATAGTTTTCCGTTTTAAAAATATAGGGACTAAAATCAGCCTCTCGATATTTGTACACCGCGATATACGCTGTTCCCGGATCATGGTCAGACAGTTCAATAGCATTTACGGTACCCCCATCAGGCATATTTTCAGGAGTAATCTCGTCCCAAGATTCACCGCCATCCTCTGATATATGTACGAGTCCATCATCACTTCCAGCCCACAGTTCGCCACGCTGATGTGGTGATTCGGCAAATGAGAAGATAGAGCTATAAACCTCTACCCCAGTAGCATCATGCTGTATCGGTCCGCCTGGAATACGATCCAGATACTCCGGATCATTTGTCGTTAAATCAGGACTTATAATATCCCATGTAAATCCTCCATCTGTTGAGCGATGTACATATTGCGATGTTACATACATCGTATCCGGAGCATGCTCAGATATCAGGATTGGAAAGTTCCACTGGAACCGATACTTCAACTCAGTCATATTAGTACCTTCGGTATAATGGGGATAAGCCGTCATCTGAAGGGTTTGCCCAGTTCCCTTATGAAAACGTGTAATTTCTCCGCTATATGAACCTGCATACACAACATCAGAATCGTTCGGATGGACGGCAATATGGCCACTTTCCCCACCTCCTACTGAATACCAGTACTGTTTTGGGCTAACATCCCCGGGCATTTTATTAGGTACGGAAATTGTACTATTATCTTGTTGTGCACCATAAACCCGATAAGGGAACTGGTCATCTACTTCAACACGATAAAACTCGGCCGTTGGCTGATTCCTCTGCGTTGTCCATGTTTTTCCACCATTAACCGATACATTGGCCCCACCGTCATTACTATTTACCATGATATCCGGATTATTGGGGTTTTGCCAAAGACTATGGACGTCTCCATGAGGCACATCAATTTCATCAAATGATTCTCCGGCATCAGTAGATTTATAAAACCCAGTATTCAGTACAAACACTGTTTCTTGATCTTGTGGATCAGCAAAAATATGCGTGTAGTACCAAGCCCTCTGCCGCAACCTATGTTCGTTATTGACATGTTTCCATGTTTCACCGCCATCACTTGAACGGTATAAACCGCCTGACTCATCTCTTTGTGTCTGTTGCATAACCCATAAACGATCTGAATTAGCAGGTGAAATAGCAATATCAACCTTACCAAGTGGCTCATCCTCCGGCAAACCTCCAGTTACTCGCTCCCATGTATCTCCACTATCTTTGGATTTATATACACCTCCTTCAGGACCTCCATCAATTAATGCCCACGGATTACGTTCTGCCCTCCAAAATCCAGCGTAAATAATACGAGGATTGTTCGGATCAATTTCAACATCTACAGCACCTGTTTTATCACTGATATACATAACCTTCTCCCAGGTTTCTCCACCATCTTCAGATCGAAATACTCCTCGCTGTTCGTTCGGACCAAAGATATTGCCTAATACTGCGGCATAAACTAAATCTGGATTTTCAGGATGAACTCTAATTTCTCCTATCTGTCCTCCATCTCGAAGACCTACATGCGCCCACGTTTTTCCCCCGTCAGTCGTTTTGTAAATACCAATACCTGCAGAAATATTGCCTCTTGGTGCATCAGAACCGGTACCTACATAAATTACATTTGGGTCAGATTGTGATACTTCGATAGATCCAATGGAACCCGCTTTAATTTGGCCATCAGAAATATTGTTCCAAGTTTCCCCAGCATCTTTTGTTTGCCAAACTCCACCCCCCGTAGAGCCCATAAAAAATGTATGAAGCTTTGATGTTACACCTTCCACAGCCGTAACCCGTCCTCCTCGATATGGACCAATTGACCGATATTCTAACCCTTCTAGAAAAGATGGATCCACAACCTGATTTTCATCTGTAGACTGGGCCTTTGTTTCTGTTGTAAATGGAAAAGTAAAAAGTACAAAAAGCGCCAGGAAACAAGAGAAACTTTGAATTTTCATAATATTGGGAAATTAATATTCAGTGGATATTAAAATTTTTGGAATATAATAACGGATGGTATACCTGCCTTATCGAGTTCTGTATTGTAACTAGCGATCTCCTGTTGGAGCTTACTGAAACGATCGTAGTGTGGCTGCAACTGCTTTTTTACATCTTCAAAACGCTCATAAGAACCTTCTGTGGGACGCGTATCCTGTCCGTTTATCACCGTATACAGGTAGGCTAACTGGTTATCCAGTTGGGGAGGATAATTAATGGGATCTTGACTCGATTCATTTTTTGTTTGGATAAGCTCTTCTTCTAATTCCGTGAGGTCCTTAATCAAACTATCTACCGAGGTTTCACTATTAATTTCATATTCAGCTTCGGCAATAAGATCAGCCGTATTTCTAAGCTGTTTCCTTGCACTCCGGATACCCCGAATTACGTTGTTAACTTTAGTCAACTCATCACGTACTTCTACAGCTAAATCAAATTGATCCTGTAAATCTTGATCGCTTATATCATTCCATCGTACATCCTTCTCGATAGAAAACGATTTTTCATAAGTTTCACCATCAACGGTAAGGCGTACAGTGTATATTCCTGTCGGCGCTTTAGGTCCTCCCGTATAACTAAGTGACATGACAGCATCGTCAACTACATCCGGTGCCGGATATCTCATATCCCAGACAAACCGATTTAACCCTGGATTAGCTGTTACATTTTCATGCTGCTCCTGCTCAAATGTTTTCACGGTTTGGTTATTCTCATCAAGAATTTCGATCGACAGCGAGTCGGGCTCTTCATTAAGATTATAGTAGATTTTAGCACCCGGGCTGGGGCTTTCAGGTGCTCCATGACCACTGAACTGACCCAACTGGGTGCGTAATCCATCAACAGGATTAAACAAATGAGGAGCATTGGTGACTTGCTCACTTTCCAACTCTTGCAACACCGAGATATCGTCCATAATCCAAAATGAACGTCCCTGTGTAGCAACTACTAGATCGCCGCGATGTACCTGCAGATCTGTGATGGGAGTTTTAGGAAGATTTTGCTGAAAAGATTGCCAGTGATCACCTCTGTCAAAAGAGATATACATGCCGAACTCTGTTCCCGCATACAATATATTTTCATTATGAGGATCTTCTCGAACGGCACGTACAAAATGCTCATCGGGAATTCCATTTTGGCCGTTCGTCAAAAGCTCCCAGTCTTGACCATAATTTTCAGTTTTGAAGATATAAGGGGTATTATCATTTTGTCGGTATTTGTAGACAGCCATATAAGCTCGTCCATCTTTATGATGGGATAAGTCGATTGTATTGACCGTACCTTCTTTAGGCATGTTATTTGGTGTAATTTCTTCCCATGTTTCTCCATCATTTTTAGAAATATGGACAAGACCATCATCTGTTCCTGCCCATAGTATACCTTCTTCAAGAGGTGACTCCTCAAATGAAAAAATTGTTGTATATACCTCAACGCCAGTATGGTCATGCTGGATAGGCCCCCCTGGAATGTCTTGGTATTCATCAGCGTTAGTTGTCAAATCAGGACTGATTTTTTTCCAGCTTTGTCCCTCATTTGTAGATCGATGAACATATTGAGAGGCATGATAGAGGACATCAGAATCGTGAGGCGAAATACGAATTGGGGCATTCCACTGATAACGATATTTCATATTTCGAGGAACCATTCCATCATGCAATTGCGGATAAGAAACAACATTCCGCTGATGTCCTGTTTCACGGTTCAACCGCGTAATGGTACCAATATAGTTACCTGCAAAAATAATATCCGGGTTATCAGGCTTTACTGCGATATGACCGCTTTCACCTCCCCCTACACTATACCAATGCTGTTTAGGAGTTATATCACCGGGATTCCAGCTAGGCACCGATATTGTTGAATTATCTTGTTGTGCACCATAAACCCGATAGGGGAATTGATCATCAACTGTAGCTCTGTAAAATTCAGCTGTTGGCTGATTGCGCTGCGTTGACCAAGATTGCCCACTGTTCTTAGAGACGTTAGCTCCTCCATCATTACCATTTATCATTTTGCTATTATCATGAGGATTAATCCAAAGATCGTGGTTATCACCATGTGGAGTATCAACTTCCTTAAAATCTTCTCCGCCATTTGTTGACTTGTAAAAACCCGCGTTCGAAATATAAACGGTTTCAGGATCTTGTGGATCAGCATGTACATGCATATAATACCAAGCTCTGGACCGCAGCTTGTGATTCCTGTTAATCCTTTCAAAAGATTGTCCAGCATCTTCAGAGCGATACAGCCCGCCCTCTTTTTCTTCATCTCCTTCTAGCAATACCCATACCCGATCTGGATCAGCAGGGGACACTGTAACTCCTATTCGTCCCAATGTTCCACTTGGAAGCCCATTATTTAACTTTTTCCAAGTATCTCCTCCATCTACTGTTTTCCAGACGCCTCCTTCTGGGCCTCCATCAATCAGCGTCCAAGGTTTTCTCTCTGCCCTCCACATAGAAGCATACATAATTCTCGGATTAGAGGGATTGATTGCAAGATCAACCGCTCCAGTAGAATCACTGGCAAATAAAACCTTCTCCCAGGTTTCCCCACCATCCTCAGATCGAAATACTCCTCGCTGCTCGTTCGGGCCAAAAATATCACCGAGAGCTGCTACATAAATCCGATCTGAGTCATTTGGATCTACAATGACATCACCGATTAATCCTGCTTCCGGCAACCCAATATGTTGCCAACTCTTACCGGCATCCGTAGATTTATACATTCCATCCCCCATTGAAATATTACCTCGGGGACAAGCAGAACCTGTTCCTACATAGATAACATTATCATCAGATGGGGCTACCGTAACTGCACCTACTGAACCCACATTAAGGAATCCGTCCGTAATATTCTCCCATTTTTTTCCAGAATCAGTGGTTTTCCATACCCCACCACCCGTCGTACCCATATAATAGGTCGATGGTTTTTTTGAAATACCTTCAACAGCTGTTACACGTCCTCCACGAAAAGGTCCAATCTGACGATAATCGAGACTTTGGTAATGTTGTTTGTTCACAACTTCATTACTATTAACCTGCCCATACAATAAGCCCACTTCACATAAGCAGAATAAAAAAACAGCAATTATTGATTTCCCAAATAGTGATCCCTTAAACATAGCACCCCGAATATTAGTTAGTAGCTAGAATTATAGCTAATAATTATTACTGATTATCTGACACAGTATACAACTTTAAAATGGCAAGCTTTCAATTTCTCACCCCATCTCTCATTAATATTGATGAGTTAATAAATTCAAGAATCAGCTTCCATACCCTTCATTTTGGACCAGCTCGTCATTTGCGTCGATTTCACGCTGTGGAAGTGGAAAAACTAATCGTGGAGAGTCCCATGCCACACCACTTACTGAACCTTGGGTCCGCTTTAAATCGAACAGAAAATGTCCTTCAAAGGCCAGCTCGAGATGTCGTTCTTGAAGGATTTCATCTAAAGTAACAGGTGAAGGCAGATCACCTAAACCAGCACGGTCTCGTAATCTGTTTATATCCTCAGTAGGAGTAGCCCCAACGCTTTCATCTATTCGATTATTAGCTTCGGCACGGATGAGATACATCTCAGCTAGCCGCATCACATTTACATTTCCATATTGATTCTTCCATTTTCCGGGATGCCAGTTACCGTTATTATCTTCATAAAAAAATGCAAGGCGATCATCTTGAGATTCATATAAATCCAGATGATTTTGAGTTATCACAGTTGAAAATGCATTACCACCTCCCTCATCCGAAGAAGCATATGAACCGTGGAGTGCATTATCTCCATCCTGGCTAGAGACCTGAGTCGCAAAAATATCTTCGGATGTATTAGTACTAGAGTTATTAAAGGCACTGGAATATTCACTAACCAGAGAATACGGCCCCTCAGTTATTACACGATTCGCCTCATCCCGAGCAAGCTCATATTCTCCCATATGCAGATAAACGCGCGCTAGAAATGCACTGGCAACAAAACTGTCAGCATAAATATAACTAGGAGACTCTTGACCAAGAAGATCCTTTGCTGTTTGTAAATCGCTCAGAATCTGGTCATAAACCTCCTGTACAGTATTTCTGGGTATATTAGCAGTTTCATCAATAGTTTCTGTAGCCTCTAAACTTAACGGAACTCCCATATTTTGGGTGGGATCACCGTCATTAAAATCTTTGGCAAACAACCGTACAAGCTGAAAATAGACAGCCCCTCGAATAAACTTAGCTTCGCCTTCAACTCTGTCTTGATCTGCTTCCCCTACAACATCTACGGCTGAAAGTACATTATTTGCTACATTAATAGTGGTATAGCTATCAAGCCACATATCACGAATAAATGCATTTGTTACTGTGATATCTTTCTGATAGACTTCCCCAGGAGGAGGTTGTGTCCCTGTATATTGCACCTCTCTACCAGCCCCCATCAAATCTGGTAGTACATACATCCACCCTCCGTAAACGTCAACATCTCCCATATTATCATAAGCCCCTGTCAACGTTTTCTTAACGTTTTCAGGAGAACTTAAAGCTGCATCTGAACTTACTGACTGCTGAGGTTCTACATCAAGGATATTATCACATCCTAAAAGGGTGACCAGTAAAAATGCTACAAAAATATATTTTGTGTTTTTCATATCACTGCAATTCAATATTGTGATTTAAACTAGAATCTACTTTTAGAAACCGATATTTAAACCAGCACTTATTGTTTTAGCCTGTGGTGCTGTATAAAAGGTATTTCCTATATTGAGGTTACTTTGAGCAAAGTTAAGGCTAATTTCAGGATCATAGCCATCATATTCAGTAAAAGTCAGCAAATTAGTTCCCGTGACAAATACTTCCATACTTCGCAAATCGATCTTAGAAAGAAATTGATTAGGTAACTGATAGGTTAGCTTTAGGTTCTTTAGTCGTAAATAACTACCATCTGATAACTTCTTACTTGATTTTGGCGCGACACCGTTATTTCCATAAAGCCTTGCTTCTGGCACATCAGTAATATCACCTGGCTCTTGCCAAGCATCCAACTGACTTACAAGCTGATTATCAAAATACTTGCCGCTGGCTCTAGAAAAGTAATTAGCATTGTATATTTGATTCCCATAAACAAATTGCCATAAAACACTCAGACTTACTCCCTTGTAAGAAAAGGTATTATTAAATCCTCCAGTAAAATCTGGATTGGGATTTCCTACGACTTTCCGTGTAGCTTGGTTGACATCTCGTGTTACATAACGATCGCCGAACATTCCATCAACTTTAAAAGCGGTACCATTACTAATCTCCTGTTGCGATGGGTCATGATTAAGGTAAAACAACGCATCTCCATTTGCTGGATTTACACCGGCATATTCATTGGTATAAAAAACACCAATGGGTTCACCTTCAAGTGCACGATTTACATACCGGTTTGCATAACTTTGTACCGTAAGCACTTGCCCATTTAGATTCGTTATTTTGTTTCGATTAAATGCAATATTAAAACTACTGGACCACGAAAATGCCCCTGTAATATTTGTGCTATTAACCACAAACTCCAGACCTTTGTTTTCTAGCTCTCCTACATTTCTAAGTTGAGTAGCGTATCCACTAGTTCCCGGCACATCAACAGCTAAAAGTAAATCAGTTGTATTTTTATGATAGACATCTAAACTACCATTAATACGATCTTCGAAAAAACCATATTCAACTCCAATATTAAGTTGATTTGTCGTTTCCCATTTTAAATCAGGATTTGGAGTTTGTGTTGGAGTTAATGCCGAGTTGCCTGAATATGATATCCCTTCAAAAAGCCCTACAGACGGGAAGTTATCAATCTCTGCATTACCTGTAACTCCATAACTAGCTTTTAACTTCAAAAAGCTAATCATTTCAACATCCTGCATGAATTCTTCATTTGTAACTATCCAGCCTACTGAACCAGCAGGGAAAAAACCATATCTGTTATTTTTTCCAAACCGGGAAGAGCCGTCTGTACGAGCACTAAGCGATAACAAATATCTATCGTTATAACTATAATTAGCTCGTGTAAAGTATGACATAAACCGGTACTTAGTATCACTGGAACTACCTGATGTAATAGTTGCAGCATTTTCGATATTTCTGAAATTCTTACTTGGAAAATTTTCCCCTGCTGTAGATGTAAAACTTTGCATTACCCAATTGTAACTTGTACCCAAGACGACTTCCAAGTCATGCTGTTCCTGAAATGTATTCTGATAAGTAAAAATATTATCGTTCGTATAATTTTGAACTTCTGTCCATGCATTATAACCAGTGCCGGCAGCACCTGTAAAATAACTGAGTCTAGGCTCACTATACCGCTCTTCATTTTGATTAATAAGATCCATTGCAAACCGACTTTTAAAACTTAAATTCGGCAATATCTCATAATCCGCATTCACGTTGGTCAACGTATGGAATATTCGAGCTCGAAAGTCTGAATTCTTTACAATATCTACATTATTAGGATACAGCGTATTAGTATTATATGTGTCTCCCTTCTGGTAGCCCGGTTGGTTTGGATCCGTATCTGCATATATTGGTGAAATTGGCGCTTGAGCAATCGTCTGCATTGGCGTTCCAAAACCAGATGAAGCCGGCAACCTATCATTCAATGTCCTATTAATATTTACACGCAGTCCTAAATCAAGCTTATCAGTTGCCTCGTGATTTAAATTTAAGCGGCCGCTAAATTTATTAAACGTATTATCAAGCATGATACCTTCCTTATCACTGTAAGCGCCAGAAGTCATAAACGTCGTTTTCTCATTTCCACCACTTGCACTAAACTCAAAACTGTGGGATATAGCATCTTGAAATGCCTGATCTTGCCAATTGTAATTGGTCGGGTTATTTTGCCAATCATTACCTTCTGATACACTATTCATCGTAGGTTCATAAAATTGAGTCAAATAATAATCGACCGCTTCCTGTTCGCTATTCCAAGCACCAGGATTCATACGATAGTCATATTCTCCCCCTCCGATTGCTGCACGACGAAAGTAATCCACATATTGTTCTGCATTCAAAAAATCTAGCTTATTTGTTGGAACACTGCTACTTACCTGGTAAGAAGCATTAAAGTTCGTCTCGCCCTCCTGACCTGTTTTTGTATTTATAATAACCACCCCATTTGAAGCTCGAGATCCATAAATTGCAGCAGCTGATGCATCCTTAAGAACTGAAATAGATTCTACATTACTCATATCAAGACTAGCAATGGGATTGCTCTTAGGGTCTCCCGTTGATGAAAGACTTTGCGAAGTCACCGGTACACCATCAATTACATAAAGCGGTTGATTACCAGCTGAAATCGATGAAGACCCTCGAATTTGAACGCTAATTCCTTCGCCCAATGTTCCGCTTCCACTTGTTACTTGAACACCTGCAGTGCGACCTTGTAACGTCTTTTCAACACTATTTTCAGTGGTATTTTGAATGTCTTCACCACTAACGTTAGAAACATTCCCTGTTACATTCTCTTCAATTTGGGACCCGTATCCAACAACTACTACATTTTCTAGCTGCTGTACATCCTCCTCCAATTCAATATTAATTTTAGATCGGCCATTGATCATGACCTCTCTTTCCTGAAAACCAACATAAGAGAATACCAACACATTCTTATCAGTAGGAACTTCTAATGTATACTTCCCATCAACGTCAGTCGATGTTCCAATGTTTGTAGTATCTTTTACAACTACTGTAACCCCTGGTAGAGGTTGTCCATCATCCGCCGAAACAACTGTCCCTGTAATTTCCTGCGTTTGTGCTTGTACAGATGTTAATACACCTCCCAAAAACAGGAATGAGATAATAGCAACTATAGTTTTATTATTCATAGGTACAAGATATTTGAATTGAGATAATAGATCCGTTGACATTGCAGACTCTATATTTTTTTAATTGCCCCGATATTATTTTCTTCTCTTGCATCCTATCTAAACTTTTTTTAAAAATCAAATAATCATTTTCACTTAAAAAAAGTAAGAAATTACAGTGAATTGACAATTTAAATTAACTCCTGAATATTAATATTGAATACTGATGATCATGAGGATTTGATTAACTTATCTAGTAGTACTGCAGATGATACCCCCCCGTCTTGGAATCCGCTCCAATAATAATTCACCCTAAGAAACTTCACTTAGTTATTCATCGGATAGCAGCGAGCTGGTATTTGCAACTAACTGCGGCGGCAACAATAAAATCCATAACGTTAACCTCTACAGTTCCAGTAATTTAAGCCACCAAGCCACGTTTCTCGCAAGTCTCAATATAGGAGCTAGTAAACTGTACTGATGTCCTGTTACTGCCGCTAGAAAGCAGTCAAAATGGACGCAGATGGTAGTATCATAAAACAGCAGGAAAGGGAGTATTTGAATAGTCTCAAAAGCGTAAAAAAGTGTAGAAATTTACACCTTAAAAGGTAATTAGAAGGTTTAAAGAAATACAAAGATTTTTCGTAAGGATTGGCTCTTAAAAAGGTTTTAATTAACAGGTAAGCCGTTAAAAATGTCAATCGACAGTAATTTAAGCCCGCCTGCCTTGGCGGGCTTTTTTGTCTAAAATTTACTAAATCATATCCGCTATCTGCCGATAGTTTAGGGCATCTGTGTGGACATAGAAATTGGAAGTAACATTTGGAGTGGTATGCCCTAAAAGTTTACTAACACCAAACAGGTCAGCATCCGGATTTTCAAGGACGTGGGTCGCAAATGAATGCCTCAAACAATGAAAGGTAAGCTCTTTGGGTAGCCCAGCATCATTCATTTCTTTCCGGAACAAGTCTTGAATACTTCTCTTTGCATATTGCCCATGGCCGCGTTTTTTCTGCAACAAATAACACTCTTCTTTGGTTACATTTTCATACTTTTCAGGGGCCTGCTCTATTTTTCGGTCCAAGATATTCCCCAGCATCTTCACAATGTAGTAAGCCTTTTTACCTAATGGAACCATGCGTTCATTGGTTTTGGTAATTTCCTCAGGAATATAAATGTAGCGCTCTTTAAGACTGATCATATCCCAGGTTATTTGAGTCATCTCACCAATGCGCATACCCGTAAAATAAGCTAGTTTAATGACTAGGCCTATATGCTTACCTTCGGTATGTTTAATTAGTTTTTCGATTTCGTAACGTTTGAACTCCCGCTTTTTGCTTTTCGTCTTGAACATAAAATCTTGCCCTTTGTACGGGTGATTTTGGATAAAATCATTCCTATAGGCCCAAGAGAACGCCGCTTTGATAGAACGTATTTCAATGTTAATGGTCGTCTTGGCGATGTCTTCGTTATCCAGGCGATGGATCTTGTATTTACTTATCATTTTGCGATCGTATTCATCGAGTGGTTTATCACCGATGATTCGTATGAAATGATCCAACGCCCCTTGGTAGCTAACCAGCGTAGAGTCGGCACACGTGGCTCCAACATGCGGCCAGTAATACTCTTCAAGATAATCGGAAAGCACCATCGCCTTGCTTTCCTCCTCTTCTAAAATACGTTGCTCCTTGAAATAATCGACAAGCAGGTCAGCTGCTTTCTGCTTGGCCTCTTGCTGGGCTTCCTTTCGCCTTTTCTTTGAAGCCTTTAGCGGATAGGTTATTCCGGTGGAAAGATGTTTGCGCTCTCCGTTTTCATCTTCGAACCGAACGTAGAGACGATACTTATTTTTTCGTTTGAAAGGATAAACTGCGTAATCCATAATTGTACCTTCTGTTTAGTTGTAATTAAACGTTGAAGGAATAAGTACCTACATATGGATTGGCTTTGTTTGGGTAGACCAACAATTTATTGACCCAAACTGAAGGAGAAGTACGATATGAGTACCAATTTTGGTAACAAACAGGTAACAGAAAGGAGAAAAATCGACCTTCAGACGTCTCAAGAGGGAAAACGAATTGATTTTAAGTCCAACGCGTCTACCAATTCCGCCACTCGGGCAAACATATTGATTAATTCCCTATAAAGGATAACCAATTTTTCGAGAAACCAAATATAAGGGATTACAAATTACTTCTACAATGGTTTTTTAAGTTTTTTGTAATTCCGATACCCTATTAAATAAGAATACGCATATCATTTTCTCATTTGTACAATACCTTCATTCTATCCTGTAATTTCTTTTTGGGAAGAGGAATAAAGTTTAGCGATAATATCTTCAAGTATTAGATACAGGCAGGGAACGATTACCAAGATTATAGAAGTCGCAAATACAATACCAAAACCGAGTGAGATAGCCATAGGCACTAAATGTGCTGCCTGACGAGAGGTCTCTAAAATGATTGGGGTTAATCCACCGAATGTGGTTAATGTTGTCAAGATTATAGGACGAAAACGCCGAAGCCCCGCCTCATGTATGGCATCATAAATCGTTACATCAGGATCTTTCCGTTTTCTATTCGCCAGATCAATCATGATAAGAGAATCATTTAGTACTACTCCCGACAACGCTATAACCTTATCATGCTAACCAATGATAAATCATATCCAAGTAAAATATGTCCGATCACTGCTCCCACAATACCAAAAGGAATCGCTCCCATCACAATAATTGGTTGCAAGTAACTTCGAAATGCCACAGCCAACAGAGCATAGATAACAATCATCGCCAATCCAAATGTCCCCCACAGAGCTTGGGTTGATTCTCGCATTTCAGCCTGACTTCCTTCAAAGGTCCATGTGATACCCGGAAAATCTTCTCTGAGCTGCGGCAGGGTTTCGGTTTGTATCGATTCAAGAACACGCGAGACGGCATTAGCCGGCTCGGCATCCATGCTTACGGTTACTACACGCCGACCGTTACGACGATTGATACTGGTAAAAGCCTCTCCCTTTTCGAACTCTGCCACATCCAAAAGCGGAACCTCTACTCCGGTGGGAGTCTGCACTACAAAATCCTCCAAATTATATACATCCTGACGCTGTTCCCGAGGTAGTTTTACGCGGATTTCAATCTCATTAACGCCCCTCAACTGACGCATTGCGAGCGATCCGTAAAAAGCATTTCGCAGCTGCTGTCCAATATCTTCTGAAGTCAAGCCAAGTCGTCTTCCTTCAGGAAGTAATTTGAAATCGAACTGTGCCTTTCCCCTGTCATAATTATCGTTGACATCCCGCGTAGCCTCAAAGCGTTCTACACGCTCCAAAAAAACCTGGCTGGCTTCTTCAAGAACATCAATATCGGAATGGCTCAAGTCTACGCTTATATCAGGTAGATATCCGGCCGGACCTCGTTCAGCCTCAAAAGTAATCTGATCCACTCCTTCAATATCGCCGATACTGTCACGCCAAAGCTCAATGACCTCCTGGGCAGTCATATCTCGTTCGGTTGGTGGTTTCATCACAATCTCAACATCAATAAAACTCTGTCCCCGCACGTTCGTTTTGATACCTTCCGCTACACGATCCAGGTTATGCTCACCAAACATACGTCGTGTTGACTTTGTAATTTCTTTGGCAACCTTGCCCGCCTGTATTGCTGTCGTTCCTACCGGAAGCGACACTCCGGATTCAATTTCGTCGGCCGCTACTTCGGGCATCATTATCATTCCCATATGATCACTGTACCCGTATCCTCCTACCATAATCAATAATGCTACAGCTACACTTAAGGTGATATACCGGTATCGAAGACAGTAGTCTAAAAACGACCTATAATAAGTTTCAATAAAATGATTAAACCGCTTAGCAAATTTTTGTTGAAAACGATGTAACCGTCGCCCAATTTTGAACCGGCTTTCCTCTTTGGAGCTGTGAGCAAGGTGGGCCGGCAAGATAAAAAGCGCCTCTACAAGTGATACCAATAATACTACAATAACCACTGCCGGCAGCGGCCACCAATATTTCCCCGTAGTTCCCGGGATAAAGAGTAACGGAAAAAAGGCAATCACATTCGTCAAAATGGCGAAAGTCACCGGCTTGCTCATTTCCTTGGCGCCCTTGATGGCCGCATCCAAAAAGTTCATACCCTGCTGACGGTACTCGTAGATATTCTCCCCCACCACAATGGCATCGTCAACTACAATACCGAGCACTACCAGGAATCCGAACATAGAAATCATGTTGATACTTAATCCCAGCAGCGGTAAAAACAGCAAGCCGCCTACAAAAGAGATGGTCATTCCCATCATCACCCAAAAAGCAAGCCTGTACTCCAAGAACAAGGCCAGGATAACCAGCACAATAAGAATGGCCAGGGCTCCATTTTCGACCAGCAGTGAAAGACGTTCACTGAAATCATCCGCACTATTACTGTCGATACGATACTTTATACCAGGTGGAAACTCTGACTCCGCAATCTCCAGCTCATTTTTAACTGTTTCTGCTATTTCGAGCGGGGATTGATTACCAATGCGATAAATCTGAAGATCTACTGTAGGCTGTTGATTAAACTGTCCGTGGAATCCGGTCTCCTCAAACCCATCGGTAATTTTTGCAATATCTGCCAGTGTAATATTACTTCCCACATCCGACGTTACGATCTCGATATTGCCATACTCAGCGGCCCACTGTTTTCGCTCCTGCATCCGCAAAAGTATCTCACCGGCATTAGTCTCAATAGCACCTGCGGGAATATCCTCACTGGATTGCCGGATAACATTCGCCACTTCATCCAGCGTTATATTATACTTGC
>JBEPWP010000011.1:0-18688 GCA_041642355.1 Fodinibius sp.
CGTATATCATTATGTTGGATTTATAAATTCATAAAAAGTAAAAATTATGCATCGAATAACACGAATAGTGACGTTACTGTTAGTTTGTTCAATTTCAATTTTTATAGCTTGTGAGGGGCCGTCCGGTTCCGAAGGGCCACAAGGTCCGGAAGGTCCTGAAGGATCCGTTGGTCCGGCCGGGGATGATGGCAGCATGATTTATTCCGGGCAGGATGCGCCTGATGCCAGCATTGGTGAAAATGGGGATTATTATTTAGATGAAACGACAGGAGAGCTGTATGGGCCAAAAAACGATGATGGCTGGGGAACTCCCATCAGCCTGCAGGGACCTCCCGGTCAGGATGGCGAGGATGGAGAAGATGGTAGCCAAATTTATTCAGGCACTGGTGCTCCGGCAGCTTCCCTGGGTGTCGAAGGGGATTATTATTTGGATGAATCCAATTATGAGCTCTATGGTCCAAAATCCAGCAGTGGGTGGGGTACGCCTATCAATTTAAAAGGAACAGCCAATGTACTTTATTCCTCTTGGATTGACGTCAATTGGGATGGCGGAGGGGCCTATGGCAGGCACATGAATATCTCCGAATCTCGAGTGACTGAAGAATTTTTAAACACGGGCGCTATTCAGATGTATCTGAAGGTAGATGGTTCAAATGCGTTTTCTATCATTCCCTTGTCATATATTGATGGAGATCATGAATTGTATTTTTATGCGGGTTTATCCACAGATCCTCAACAACCCTTTAACGGAGTAGTATTAGCGCTTGATCATGTAAGTGGTCAGCCGATTGAACAGAGTGCCATTGACTATTTTGCTGCTCAACAAGTGCGCTATGTTCTTATACCGGGGGGAGCAAGTCTGAGTAAAGCATCAAATGATATTCCTATTAACTTAGATGACTATGAGCAGGTGAAGAAGTACTATGGAATAAAAAATTAGGGTTTGGAAAGTCTATTTAGCGCCACTTGTCGTCTTTTTTAAATATTGAAGCCAAAGTTTCTGCCTGCAGCAGGTCAGTCTGCTGCAGGTTTTTTTATTTCTATTGGAATCGATTTGTCCTCATTCTGCTATTTGATACGCATGTTGCTGTGTTAATGGACTTAATGTAAATCAAACAGAGAATTTATGCAGCAATTAACAAAAATATCATCACTTGTATTAATATTATTAATGCTTGGATTTGCTGGATGTGAGGGGCCAGCTGGTGAACAAGGCACTCAGGGTCCAGAAGGTCAACAAGGCCCGGTTGGACCTGCTGGTGAGGATGGCAGCATGATGTATTCGGGACAAGGTGCCCCTGGAAGTGATATAGGTGATAATGATGATTATTATCTTGATACGGATACCGGCGAAATGTATGGCCCCAAAGATGGTGATGGCTGGGGAAATCCAATCATGGTTTTGATGGGGCAAGACGGACAGGATGGTGAGGACGGCAGCCAGATTCACGCAGGTTCTGGAGCTCCATCTAGTTCGTTAGGACAGATTGGTGATTTTTACCTGGACCAAGCCAATTATGATATGTATGGTCCCAAAACCGATCAAGGATGGGGATCCCCCATTAATCTTAAAGGGGCAGACGGGAATGCCAATGTAACTCGCTATCTTTTTCCCTCGCATGATTTTGGAGCCACCCCAAATGTTATTAAAGAAATAACAAATGTAACTCGAACGGAGATGATTGAAAGTGCGTGGTTGGTTTATTTAATAGGGCCTGGAGACTCCAGAATTCCTGTTCCCGGCTTTGGTTATGCAGGAGATGAAAAGTATAACGTAACTCATAGATGGAACCAAGTATCCTCAACCGTAAATTTTGCATTCAGTGAAGAAACTGGCAAAGGAGACCAATATGAAATAGAAATTGTACGTATAGAATCATCAAATGCAGTTGATATGTCAAAACAAGCAGTTGATGAGATAATTCCTAAAGACTTGGATATAACTAATTACCAAGAAGTGGCTAAATACTATAGCTTCTATCGATAACAAATAGCCAGAGAGAAATAGTTTAAAGTAGATACCTTTAAGTGGGTCCTGCTGTAAGGCAGGGCTCATTTTTATTTTAGCGGTATTTTAGGATTCAAAATTGAGTAAAAAAATTTGTCCTCATTCTGCTATCGATCTCGCATAATACTGTGTAATTGGAATTTCATAGTTATTCTTGATCATGAAAAAACTGCTACAACTGTCGATACTGTTCATTACGATATTGCTAATGGTCTCCTGTGGCTCTGATTCTGGAGGCCCAAACCCTGAAGTTACAAGCATCCAGCCCGAAAGCGGTCCACCGGGTGTTTCGGTGACAATTGCCGGTAAGGGATTTCGTCCCAAAGGAGAGATGAGCGTGACCTTTGGCGGCAGCGCTGCTACGCTGATCAGTGCTACCGAAGATCAGATTCAAACGGAAGTACCGGAAGGTCTGTCCGAAGGATCGGCTCCCGTGGAAGTAAGCGTTGAAGGAGTCAGTGCGTCGGGTCCCAGCTTTATGGTGGAGGCAAAGGCTCCGGGAATCAGTTCTGTGGAACCGGACAGTGGCACGGTGGGAACAGAGGTGACGATCAAAGGCATGAACTTTAGTGCAACACCTTCTGAAAACACTATTACTTTTGACGGAACGCAGGCACCGGTTCATAGTGCAACAGATTCAAAACTGGAGACAGAAGTTCCGCAAGGAGCTACGGATGGTCCCTTGAAAGTGGAAGTCAATCAGAAGTCAACTACTGGACCAAGTTTTAACATCTTAACCCCTCAAATAGAATCTATAGAACCGGATACGGCTGTTACTGGAAGTGTGATTGCAGTGAAAGGTAAATACTTCGGCGATGAGCCTTCTCAAAATAAAGTATCTTTTGAGGGTATAGTTGCAGGTGTGGATAGTTCTTCAGGGGATATCCTATTTACGACCGTGCCGGCGAATGCTAATGGAGGCCCGGTAAAAGTATTAGCAGGAGAACAATCATCAGAAGGTATGCCCTTTGAGGTAATCACAACTATCCAAGCCTGTTATGGTAATGATGTCCAACTTGATGCTAAACTTGAGTGGGTTAGTCAGGGATTAACAACTTCGGATAAAGACGATAAATCGCAGGACATGGCCATGGATTCCAATGGAAATTTATATATGGTACTGCGTGATCGAGGGGTTGCAGCAAAGTATGATCCAAAAGGAAATAAAGTCTGGGAATCAAATTTTGATGCGAAACTCAAATCCACGACATGGAGAGGTATTGAAGTTGATGGCAATAGCGTATATATCATCGGAGAACGTGGTGTTTCCAACCAAGACCTGGGAGAAGCAAAATTGGAATACCACTTTTCAACCCTAAAAGATGGCAATTCCAACACAGGAGGGAGAGATGCTGTATTGGCTCGCCTTGATGCCGGTTCCGGTAGCCTAGGATGGGCTCAGCAATTTGGTTCCCCTGATCTTGATGAGCTCAATAATGAAACGGTAGCAGTGTTGCCGTCGGGTGAAGTCCTAGTCTCTGTTAGAATGAGCGGTCCTTTTACACCGAATAATAAAGAGCCAAATAAAGGATCTCATGATGTAGCTATTGCCAAATTTCAGAAAAACGGTACGCTACAAACGGTAAAACAAATTGAAGCATACACGGCTCCTTACAGTATATCTGCCGACGACCAAAGTCGCATATTCTTGGGGGCCAGAAATGATGACGGCAATACCGTTTTTGCCAGACTTAGCAGTAGTTTGCAGATTGAAGCATCGAGCGAACAGGTGACACGGCAAATCAAACAGCCTATCCCAATGCCTGATGGAGGGGCGGTTGTATATGGAAATACAGGCACTTCCCTTGAATCAGGAGTCAATGTATATATTAAGGACGCATATGTACAACGACTCAATGCCAGTGGCGGAGAAGAGTGGGTTCATCAGCAAAAGTTCGATGACAGTGGATCTACTAAATATGTAGGGGGCGTGCGACTGCCGGATGGAGGAGTTGTTCTTGCAGGTCAAAATGCGTCAGAGATCGGGGGAGTCCCATACCTTGGCATTTACGCAGATGATGGAACACCACTTTTCATCGATGGTAGTGAAAAGTCTACATTTTTTGAATTTGAAGATAACAAGAAAGGACGAGGGTTTCCTTCTGCAATAGAAACGTATCGAGATGTAAATGGAGAAGTGCATATATTTACGATGGGGGTGACAACTTCGAGCTGGCCGGGACGCAGTGATGATGATAATATTGATCCCAAGGGTGGAAAAGATATGTGGATCACCGGGATGACTTTGCAATGCAAAGTTCAAAATGAGGGATCTTGATTAAAGAACAGACAGATTTACACTGAGTTTATTCGCGGTGTGGACTTTTAATTTGTCCTCATATCGCCCACTCTTACGCAAAATACTGTGTGGCGGACAAATTATTAATACAGATGGAACTGATTCTGAGATTTATCCAACTCAAAGATTATACTAAATAAGCTTCTTGAAGAATGTGTTCAGGAATTTTCTGCAATGGCATTCTAAGGGATTTGCAAACTATCATCTTAAATAAATATCATCATTATGAGAACACGACTACGAACACTTATACCGCTTTTGTTAATAGGATTGGTTATTTCGTGTGGCGACAACAGCACGGGTACCGAGCCAGATCCTGACCCGGATCCCGAACCCGAAGAACCCACGACGGGGACGCTGGAAGTGACGACCAGCACCAGCGGATCGGATGTGGATTCTGACGGGTATACCCTTACGGTGGACGGATCTGATCATTCCATTGGTACGGACGAGACGGTAACCGTCGAGGACCTCGAAGAAGGCAGTTACGATGCCGAACTCTCTGGACTTGCCGAGAACTGTTCGGTGAACGGGGACAATCCTCGGCAAGTAGATATTACCGCGGAGAGTACGACTACTGCCAGTTTCGATATTAGCTGTGAGGCGATGTTAAAAAATCAGATTGTGTTTACCAGTAATCGGAATGGCAATGATGAAATTTATTTTATGAACGCCGATGGTTCAAATCCGACCAAGCTTACTAGTAATTCTTCAAAAGATGCTGTTCCGGTAATATCAAATGATGGAACTAAGATCGCATTTGTCAGTAATCGTGAAGGAAACTCTTATGACATATATATTATGAATGCTGATGGTTCCAATGTGAAACAATTAACCAACTCATCGGGCTTTACCGCTTATCCGAGCTGGTCCCCGGATGATTCAGAGATTCTTTTTGAAGATGATCGCAGTGGGAATACCGAAATTTATAAAATCAATATAGACGGCAGTGAAGAAACACAATTAACTAATAAGTCGTCAGGAGAAAGGAGCTCTCCCGACTGGTCACCCAATGGTGATAAAATTGTATTCGATGGTACCAGTGACGGTGATTTTGAAATTTATACCATGAATGCGGATGGAACGGGCGTGAAGCAAATCACAAATAATAGCACTGCCGAAGCCAAACCCCGTTGGTCTCCTGATGGATCCAAATTTTGTTTTCTAAGCAACCGCGATGGTAATCTTGAGATTTACAAGATGAATTCAGACGGAACGGGCGTACTCCGGCTAACAAACTCTGGTAATGCTGATAACTTTCCCACTTGGTCACCAGACGGAGAGGAGTTGGTTTTTTCTACAAACAGGGATGGTAATGACGAAGTCTATAAAATTAATTCGGATGGTAGCGGTACGCCAGTGAACCTGACAGCTGATCAAGGCAGGGATCTTCATCCCTACTGGAGCCCGGTCAAATAGAAGTTTACGACTAATATCTCTAAACCCACAGTGGTGATAATGCCGCTGTGGGTTTTTGTTTTGGAAATTAATTTGGCCTCATCCTGCTATGTGATACGCATGTTGCTAAGTAAATGGTATTTAAACCTGCAATTAATTTCATAACTATGCGACGACTGCTACATATTTCGACTGTATTTATTATCACACTTTTTTTTATAAGCTGCGGCGGAGACAGTAGCACCGGCCCGGATCCCAATTCTGAACCGGAGCCGACCACAGGGACACTACAAATAATTACTTCTACGAGTGGATCGGATAAGGATTCGGACGGCTACGATCTTACTGTCGACGGCAGCAACAATACGAGCCCTGATACTGCCGATTCGGTTTATGTGACTGATCTACAGGAGGGAAGCCATGACGTTGAACTGTCTGGAATTGCCGAGAACTGTGAACTTGACGGCAACAACCCACGCTCGGTTAGCATCACAGTCGGAGACACCACATCGACCATTTTTGAGATTAGCTGCCAAGAGGTAGCCAATAATAAAATTGCGTTCAGAAGTAATCGCGACGGGGATTTTGAAATCTTTATGATGAATGCCGATGGCTCTGACCCGGAAAAATTAACTAACAATACCGCTAATGAAGGTCAGATTGCCATATCTCCTGACGGTACAAAAATTGCTTTTAGTAGTGATCGCAGCGGGGAAGACAATTTGTTTGTAATGAATGTCGACGGGACTGATGTGAGACAGCTTACACATACTTCGGATGTCCCAGCGTATCCCAGTTGGTCAGCAGACGGTTCAAAAATCGCTTTTAGTAGCAGTGCTAGTGGAGAGTTTGATTCAAATTGGGATATATACACCATTAATCTAGATGGCAGTAAATTTACGCAGTTGACAGATGATAAAGGAACAGAAAAGGCCCCCAGTTGGTCGCCTGAGAGTAACAAAATTATTTTTTATAGTGGACGAGATGGAGATGACGAGCTCTTTATGATGAATGCTGATGGATCAGGAGTCGAGAAGATAACGGATAATTCTTCCGAAGATGCTCTTCCCCGATGGTCACCGGATGGCAATAAGATTTCTTTTTCAAGTAATCGATCCGGCAAATACCAAATTTATACGATGAACCCAAACGGTACAGATGTTCAAAAGGTTACAAATAATGATGCTATGGAACTTTTTTCCAGCTGGTCACCCGATGGTTCAGAAATTATTTTTGCTTCTAGTCGTGATGGTAACAGCGAAATCTACAAAATAAATTCAGATGGCAGTGGAATTCCAGAGAATTTAACAAATAATTCAAGCGAAGATGGCTTCCCATTTTGGAGCCCGGTTGAATAAGTAATAAAAGCTTTTGTGATTTTGGCCTGCAGCGGTTAATTCTGCTGTGGGCTTTTTTATTTGTCCTCCTTTCGTCTTTTGATACGCATTATGCTAAGTAACCCGAATGCTAATTAATCTTAGTATCATGCGTAAACTGTTACTAGTATTTTTATCGATCATTGCGTTGTTTTTATGGTCGTGCACGGAAAGCACAACAGGAGGGGAAGAGGAAAATCCAACCCTTGGACTTTACCACTGCTCCCTCTAATGAGCTGAGTGATATTATTCAAAATACACCGAATGATTTTACTTGGGAGTTTTATAACGATAATCTCACGCTTGGACTTGATCCGGAACCGGAATCATTTGAAGGAGAGATCATCTTGTCTGTATTTCAAGTGCAAAACGGTGAAGTCACCAATCAGCTTGACCAGCGAACCAGTGGGTACGAATATGGAAGAGTTGTCGGCGGGTCTTTCTACCGAAGAGATGTATCCTAGTTCTAATTGGTTTCCCGGAACGCAGTGGGTGTCAAGCACAAAATGGGTTCCTTCTACAAACTGGTACCCGGGATCGATGTGGGCGCCGTCAGAGATCGAAAGTATTGCTATGTCGGATAATGAGTTGTCAGGCAACCAAACGATGGTAGTTGTTTATCCCCGCGTAGAAGGAGAGTTGCCAAACCGAGAGCAGGTCACCCAGCCCTATGGATTAATATTTGAAGATGGGTTGAGTAATTTCCAGATGTTTGTAGCTAGCTCTGTGCTCGATGTTGATCTGGATTTGTATCCTACAGTTGGAGATAATTGAAATTCCAGCAATTGAGCCCTATAAGTTCAGGTGATGGAACCTTTTTCCCTGCTAGTTTCTATCATCCAGAGGACTTTACCTTTCCAAAACAAGTGAATGGGGTAGATTCCGGATTTATGTATCTGTCTTTTGAGCCTTCCTATAATTATTCTGCCATTACGGAATATGGAATTGAGGTGAATATCGGGCAGTAAAGATTACCCTTTTTCGAATTGAACAAAAGGCGCTGTCGGTTTTCGGCAGTGCTTTTTTATTTTGAATCTATTTAAAATTGATTATCGCTTCTTCAAATACTGCGAAAGTGAATCGGCTTCTCCTGAATGTCCGGTTTGTTGTGACAACTCAATCAGCTCTTTTAACACACCTTGCGTGAGGGAATCCGCGAGTCCAAAGTTCTTTTTGCGGGATTGGAAGGATTTATTGTAGTACCGCAATGCTGAGTTGGGTCGCTGTTGCTGAAGTGCATTTTTTGCCCAGCTTACATATACATTTCCGCGATTAGGAGCATCGTTGTTTTTAGATTTGTTGGCCACTTCTATGGCCTTTGCGTGCAGCGAATCAGATTTTGTGTAGTTGGCCTTTTGATAAAAAATCCTGGCATGATTGTGGATAATCCTGATCATTAAGGGGTGTCCAGCTGATAGAATATCTTGCCCTGTCTCCAGAGCATAATTATTGTAGGTAAGCGCAGAATCCAGTTGTCCTATTTTGGTAAATAGCTTGGCAATATTGGTTGCATTATTGGTAACCCGGAAGTGCTTTTTTCCATAAAGATCAGTATTGATTTGATAAGCCTTTCGATATGAAGTTATGGCTTTTTGGTTGTCATCAATTCTTTCGTATAAAATTGCCAGATTATTCAAGTTAGCTGACTTTCCGGGATGAGGGCCTTCAATGTTTTGTTCAAGGATTGACAACGATTTATTCTGGAATTCAAGGGCTTTTGGATATTTTTGTTGGTTTCGTAGTATCGAGGCATATACATAATAAGACTCAGCAAGTTCAGTACTTTTTGGGCCGTTCAGAGCCTCATCAATTGCAATGGCTTTTGTAATATGTTCGGTAGCTTTTTGGAAATCACCGATCTGCTTCTCAACGTTCGCCAGATCGCGAAGTGCTTTTGCATATGCGGAAGTTTCGGTTTGATTAGCTTTCTCAAAATAGGAGACTGCATTTTGCAAATAGAAAGCTGCTTGTTCGGTCTGCCCCAAATCCCGAGAAATGAGCCCTGCCGTATTATAGGTATTCGCCCGTTCCACGGGTAATACCTGATTATGTTCGAGCAGATTTAGGGCATCGGCAACCATAGTCTGGGCTTTTTCTGTTTGCCCAAGCGTTCGGTAAGTATGGCCAATAACCTTCATGATCTCGGCTTTGACCAATGGGTTCTGCTCGAGGTTCTGTACTTTTTGGTACCCCCTATCTAAGAACTGTCTTACGGTTATCGTATCGCCCTGTGCATTTTCAGGGTAGTTGGATTGGATGAGATCCGTAAGAAATCCCGTTACAGCTTCAGCGCGTTGAGCTTCTAATTCAGCCTGATGGCGTTCTTCTGAAATTTGAATGGTGTAAAAGGTGATAAAACTTATCAGTATGGCCAAGAAACCAGCTGCAACAGTAAGGCCTGTACTGTGTCTTTTAAAAAATTTTGAGACATTGTAGCGGGTGCTATCATTCCGTGCAAGAACAGGCAAGTTTGATTTGCGGCGTGCAAGATCTTCCAGTAGCTGCTTAACGGAAGAGTATCGCTGGTTTTGTTCCTTGCGCAGGGCTTTCATGGCGATGGCATCAAGGTCACCTGTCAACATCTTTTGCAACGCGGAAGGTTTTGTGAACCTATTAGAAGATATGTCATCTTGTTGTTTACTTGCTAACTCTTTAAATCGTTGGGAAGGTCGTTCGGGGCTTATATTTCGGATAATCTCCTCAATTTCTGTGAGCCCTTTATTTTCCAGTCTAAACGGATGTTGTCCTGCTAGCAACTCATATAGCAGTATTCCTAGCACATAAGCATCCGTAGCGGTTGTAATAGCCTGCGATTCTAACTGCTCAGGTGCTGCATAACCAAGTGTTAACATCCGGGCACCGGTTCGTGTTTTAAAGATATCCTCGTTTTGACTGGGATTCACGAGTTTAGCAATCCCAAAATCCAAAACCTTGATATCAGCTGTGCCCGTTACAAAAATGTTTGATGGTTTTAAATCACGATGAATAATGGCATTTTGGTGCGCATGATTTACTGCTTTACAAATGTCTTCGAAAAGTTCTAAGCGTTTAGATATCGAAAGCTGATTACGATCGCAGTACGACAGCAGTGGCACGCCATCAATATATTCCATAACCAGGTAGGGCAGACCTTGATTGGTGAGTCCACCATCCAGCATTTGTGCAATGTTGGGATGATCAAGATTGGCCAGAATATTTCGCTCGCGTTTAAAACGAGCTATATTTGACGGGGTGTCCATTCCGCGTCGCAGTATTTTGATAGCAACCTGACGCTTGTAGGATCCATCAGCTCGTTTGGCTTTAAAAACCGACCCCATTCCACCATGACCAATAAGTTCAGTAATTTCGTAACGCCCTACCGCTTTACCGATCATAGTTGATGAATCCCGAAGTTGATTGGAGTCTGAGAGGTCCCGGGCAAGGTTATGAGGATAGGCTTGGGGCCCTTCCAAGAACTGCTCGGTTTCAGATTGTTCAATAGAGTCGAGGAGTTCAATTACTTTCTTTCGTAAAGCTTCGTCTTCGCATTCATTATTGATGTAGGTGGCTCGTTTTTCACGGTCAAGATCTAGGGCTGTATCTACAATTCGATTAACCCTTTCCCATTGTCGTTTTTCCATAAAAAATAACCTACTTATCTACTGTCACTTCTTGATTTCCTTGTAGAGCCATCCACGAGCCTTGGCCCAATCTCGCTTGACGGTCTTTTCAGAGACATTTAGCGCATCAGCAGTAGCTGTTACTGTCATCTGTCCAAAAAAACGAAGTGTCACCACCTCGGCCATTCGTTCGTCAAAATTAGCTAATTCTTTTAACTTTTCATCAAGTCCAAGTAATTCTTCAGCTTCATGTCGTATCTTCAAGAGTTCATCGATATATGTAACGTCCTGTTGGTCACCACCACGCTTTTCAGCTTTTTTTTTACGTGCATGATCTATAAGAATTTGCCGCATACAACGTGCTGAAATAGCCATAAAATGATTTTTATCCTGCACTTCTATTTTCGTTTGGTCGATCATCTTCATGTAAACTTCGTGGACAAGGGCGGTCTCCGTGAAGGTGATGTCATTACGCTCTTTCTTGAGCTTTGAGTGGGCAATTTTTTTGAGCTCATCATAAATGAGTGGAAATAATTTTTCCATTGCTTGTCCACTGTCACACCGAGCCTTTTTCAGAAGGTGGGTTATTTCAGACTTATTACGCATAGTGGCCTCAGTAGATTATTCTTAAGTAGTATAAGAAAGGGAATTTGATCAAGTTTTGCACCATGTAAAAGTACATATATTTATGAGAGTATTGGTAATTTATGCCCGTGGATGAAACTCTTTGTGTACCTGGTGGAGTAGGCTGCGATCGACGTGGGTGTAAATTTCCGTAGTATTGATGGATGCATGTCCCAGCATTTCCTGAACGGCGCGTAGATCTGCCCCACCTTCCAATAAGTGCGTAGCAAATGAGTGTCGAAAAATATGGGGATACACATTCTTTTCGATGCCTGCACGTTCGGCGGCGTCATTAACGATATTCCAAATACTCATTCGCGAAAGTGGGTTACCCCGCTGACTTACAAAAACTTTATTTTCAGCCTTTTGTGGGGTTTTATCACTCTGGAATTTCGGTCGAACTACCTCGATGTAATGTTCCAGTGCCGATTGTGCCATTTCTCCCACCGGAACGAGTCGTTCCTTATTTCCTTTTCCAACCACACGGATGAAGCCAATCTCAAAGATCAAATTATCGAGTTCTAGGCTGGTAAGCTCACTGACACGCATGCCGGTGGCATAGAGTGTTTCCAAGATAGCTGCATTGCGGATGCCAGCATCGGTTTCACGGTTGGGGATATCAATGATAGCAGAAACTTCATCAGGATTTAAAACATCCGGTAGATTCTTGGCTTTTTTGGGCAAGTCAACAAGTTCCGCAGGATTTGCTTCGGCCATCCCTTCGACAACGGCAAATTCATGAAACCCACGGATACTGGATATATTTCGTGCGATAGAGCTTACCGATAAGTCCATGGCCGTAAGCTCTTCAAGATAATTTTCAATGTGACGCAACTCAATACCTCCCAAATCTGAAATCTGCAAGTCGTTTGCTACAAATCGCAGGTACCGTTCCAGGTCATTTTTATAGGAAACTACGGAGTTTTCGGACAAACTTTTTTCCAGTTTAATAAACTGAAGGTACCGCTGTAGCTCTTGTTTAAAGTGCATGCTAATTACGAATTATAGTATTCGTCTACTCGCGGAGGCTTTTTGGGAGAATCTGGATGATCCGGAATTTCGTCGGTAGCCGGTGTTTCCTCAAGGTCAATATCTTCAGATTTTTCCTGAGTTTCTTTTTCTTCCTCTTTTTCGTCATCCGGATACTCAACCCTGCTGTGATATATCCCCACTAAAATATTGAGAAATGTTTCCTTAATTGTTCGGATATCCTGGAAGGTAAGAGGTGTTTTACTAAGCTGCCCCTTGTTGACCCGCTGATCAATCATCTTATCAATAAGGTTTTCGAGCTTTTGATAGTTTGGATCTTTCATTGCGCGAGAAGCTGCTTCCACACAATCGGCAAGCAGAAGAATGCCAGTTTCCTTGGATTGGGGCAGTGGTCCATCATACCTAAAATCTTCTTCCCGGATTTCTTTTTTGCTGGTATCAGCCTGCTCCTTTGCCTTTTCCCAGAAAAACTTGATGAGAGAATTACCGTGATGAGTTTTGATGAAGTCTATGATAACTTCGGGCAAGCCGTGTTCTTCAGCTATTTTAACGCCATTAGAAACATGCGCTTTGATAACGAGTGCACTCATGCGGGGTTTAAGCTTGTCATGATCATTCCCCTCGGTTTGGTTTTCAGTAAAGTAGCCGGGGTTTTCCATTTTTCCGATATCGTGATACAAGCCTCCAACACGGCATAGTAATCCATTCGCTCGGATTGCTCCCGCAGCAGCTTCGGCAAGGTTTGATACCTGCAGGCTGTGGTGAAATGTCCCCGGAGCTTTGGTCATCAACGTTTTTAGCAGCGGTAGGTTGGTGTCACTTAGCTCTAACAGTGAAAAATCGGTTGTTACGTTAAAGGATTTTTCAAAGAGCAAAATGAGGGGGTACGTAAATAGGATAAAGATAGCGTTAATAGCTATAAAGAGCAGTTCGCTACCTAGTACACTCCAGCTGTCAAAAGTGGTCATGCTAAATCCCAATACCACCACTAAGTACGATCCAAATACAATGCCGGGGGTAGTGAAGAAAAATTGTGAACGTTTCTTTATGTCGCGCACAGAGAATAATCCAAGACTGCAGGCGACCGTTGTTGCGGTAACAAATTCAAAATTATTGCCATTAATGAGTCCGGTAAGAAGTGCTAGTGTTATGGTTGATAAGAGTCCTACCCGAGAATCAAAAATGATGGTAAGAATTATGGGGGCAATGGCAATAGGTACGATAAATGGGGAGATATCATCAAAATGATAGACGACAGCACTGCTAACGATGACCAGCGAGAAAGCAATGAGTACGAGGGTCAACATCGAGTTATCGGCAAAGATATACCTGCGATACAGGTAGAGGTAGAAAAAGAAAATGGTAAGAATTGCAACAACTGCTATGATGTCTCCGCCATAGCGCAACCAGCGTTCCATATCACTTGCATTTTGAGCCCGGGCTTCTGCCAGGCTTTGCAGCATATTATGTTTTTCTGCAGTTACAATATCTCCGCGCCGGATGATAACCTGTCCCTGGGCAACGGCTCCTTTAGAGGTAGAAATTTCATCAAGCGCATTTTGAATGCGAGCCTGAGTTTCTTCTTCGTTGTAGATATAGTTGGGTTGGATAATCTGAGCAAACATTTCGTTGCCTGCACTTGCTAGCTCGTCATAAAAATTGCGTGAAAGACGATATTGTGCATATTCTTTTGCTTCGGGCAAATCACGCACATTTACCAAGTTAACGGTTTGCTCGGTTCGTTCTTGCAGATCGCGAATCGTAATTTCATCGTTGGAGATTTCCGATTTTGGAGTATCTAAAACACCGTTGTCTAGTACTTCAGAAGCGAGGGTTTGGAGCTGGTCCTTAAGATTTACATCAGAGAACTGGTTATTTGCATTACTATTGTTTTGTGAGGAAATAGAATCGTAGTTCTCCAATAGGGTTTGCCAAACAGAATCAGATAAATTAATGGATGACCTGTTTTTTAACTCTTCGAAACGCAGGCTGTCGCGCTGGGCGTTAGACTCTTCATCTTGTTTGGATTGCTGCCAGGTATCGTACCCCTTTTTTATAGTGGTTAAACTTTGAAAAAGAGAATCTAATTTGCCTTGTACTTCAATTTGGACATCCGGTTTTTTATGAAAAATAGGAGGCGTTGTTTCTTGTATCGCCTGCCGTTCTTTTTCAAGTTCCTGATCACTTTTTTGGATAGCAAAGGTAAAAGGAGCTGTTAAGTCATCTGCCCGCCAGGGTTCACCAACATTATAATTCGTAGATTCTTTATAAGAGCTTTCCGGGATAGCCATAACAATGACACCCAGAAAAAGGATAAGGATGAGAGCTTTGAGGTAAGGATTGTACTTCAGGGAAGAGATCTCTTCTTGTTTTTTCTTCTTTTCCCCGATGACAGGAGCCCCCCGCTTTTTTTTGGGTGCTAATCCTAATTGTTCAAGAATACCCATAAACATAAGTTCAGTCTGTTTCTGGCAAATTTAACCAGCCAGAAACATTAAAGTGTTTTGATAAGATACGTTGATTGAGAAATTATACCAACCCATAACCATATTCCCAAACAGATAACAGGTTATCCTTTTTCATCAATAAGTTTTAAGAATGCACCTTGATCCAAAATTGGGATGTTCAGCTTTTGGGCTTTATCGTATTTACTGCCAGGAGATTCTCCTGCCAGCAGAAAATCAGTATTGCTACTTACCGAAGAGGTGGTTGTTCCACCATGCTTTTCAATTAGCTGGGTGGCTTCTTTTCGAGTAAACGAAGGCAGGCTACCCGTTAGTACAAATTTTTTCCCTTCCAGCTTTTGGGATGCCTGTTGTTGCTCTTCCATGGTTAAGGTGAGTCCGTGATTTCGCAATTTTGCTACTATTTCACGGTTATGATCCTGATTAAAGAACTCTACTACCGATTGTGCTATTTTTGGGCCAATAGAGTCAATTTCTTCGATGGTCTCCTTATTTGCTTCCATCAATTTATCCATAGCGTGCAGATTACTAGCCAGATCTTTGGCTACTGTTTTGCCCACAAAGCGAATTCCCATCGCATAAATTACCCGATCCAGCGGCTGCGATTTACTATTTTTAATAGCATCAATCAAGTTTTGCGCACTTTTTTCGGCCATGCGCTCCAGTGGAAGCAGTTGTTCTTTGGTGAGATCATAGAGATCAGCGTAATTGTTGATCAACTGTTCTGAAACTAATTGATCCACGACTGCTTCCCCAAGCCCGTCAATATCCATAGCATCACGCGAAGCAAAATGTTCAATACGTTGACGTACCTGCGGCGGACATTCGGGGTTAATACAGCGCCAGTCCACATCTTCGCCAAGTTTAATGAGTTTTTGCCCACAGGCAGGACAGTCTTGCGGCATTTCAAAACGTGGGTTACGGTCATCACGATCGGGATTGACTACGCTTATCACCTGGGGGATTATTTCACCGGCTTTTTCAACCACTACGCGATCGCCAATTCGAATATCTTTACGATGGATCTCATCTTCGTTATGCAATGAGGCTCTTTTGACGGTTGTACCGGCTAATTCCACTGCTTTAAGTTCTGCAACCGGTGTAATTTTTCCAAGCCGACCCACTTGTAACGTAATATCTTGTAGGGTAGTAGTCGCCTGTTGAGCCTCAAATTTATATGCAATAGCCCATCGTGGTGCTTTTGAAGTTGTTCCCAGAGTGTCGCGGTATTTTTCTTCGTTGACTTTAATCACCACACCATCCGTTTCAAATGGAAGGTCGTGACGCAAGTTTTTCCACTCAGCAATTTTTTTATGAACTTCGTTGATATTAGAGCACTGTTTAAAATGCTCACAGACCGGCAAACCATATGTACTTAATAGCTTCATCTTGCGGTACTGTGTTATTTCAACGTCAGTTTCATCGGTTAATAAATCGAAGCTGAAAAAACGGATAGGTCGACGAGCCACTTCGCGGGGATCTTGCATCTTTAACGACCCGGCTGTAGAGTTTCGAGGATTTGCAAAGGGATTGAGTTCCTGTTCTTCACGGTGTTCATTTAAGCGAACAAAAGCTTCGCGTTCCATATAAGCTTCGCCGCGAACTTCCACCACATCAGGGAAACCATTTTCAAGATGAAGGGGAATATCTTTTATCGTTTTGATATTACGGGTGATGTCGTCCCCACTTTCACCGTCGCCACGTGTAGCACCCAGTACTAGGTCACCATTTTCATAGCGGAGTCGAATGGCTGCACCATCAAATTTTAATTCAACCAGATAGGTGTAGTTGTCATGTTCCAAAAGATCTCGAACACGACGGTCAAAATCGTTGAGTTCCTCTTCGTTGTAGGTATTGTCGAGACTTAGCAGGGGAGTAGGGTGTTCAACAGTTTTAAAATCACTGCTGGGTTCGCCACCTACCCGTTGTGTTGGTGATTGGGGATCAACGAGATCGTATTCGTTTTCAATTTGTTCTAGTTCGGCCAGATAATTGTCAAACTCTTTATCCGAAATAAAAGGTTGGGCATCTTGGTAGTAGGCTTTATTAGCTTTATCCAGCAATTCGCGCAGTTCTTCAACGCGTTTCTTTGCCTCTGTTTTATCCATTTGTAAGGGTAGAATTGTATCGTTTTTAGTTAAAAGTTGGACGATCGCTGATATTGGAGGGGGGAGGAGCATCAATTGCCAGAGAATCGGGAGCAGGTTGCAGCCACTGAGGGTCATCTTCAAAAAAGCTGCGGGTTATCTCAAGCATACGGGACTCTGGATTGTAAAAATTTTCGCGGATATTGGGGATGGGATGACCATTAAGCAGTAATACCATGCGACTTGATTGGCCTCGAATGTTCATTTCATTTACAAAGTTAAATCGCAAAGCATTACCCTGTTCAATCCAATAAGGATTGATATCGTCCGAAATATCAGTATAAACGCGAACAGGTTCCAACCTATCGTATGCAGCATATAGAACGACGGTTAGTGTATCGGGCAAGGCTGAGAGTGGCTCATTCTGGATATCACTATCTACTGCAACTTCTTGCTGTCCGGCCGTATCGGTATCATTTTGGTTGTTAGAAGGTACAATATCCAACTCTAGCGAATCAGTGCTGACTACCTCACCAGATGATTCTTCTTGCTGAGTGGCTGTTACGGGATTTTCAGAAGCATTATCTGGAGCTGGGCCTGCTTTATAGAAATAGAAAAAAGATCCCACGACAATAATTATTACGAGAGTAACAAATATTCCTATCCAGGTTTTCGATTGTACCGAATTAAGGGGCTGAAACTTTTTTCCCATGTCAGCCCAATCTATTGCATTAACATCGGGTTGATTGGCTTGTTTTAGCGGAGATTTGGATACTTTTTCAGTATCATCGGAAGTGTCAGTTTGATCAGATTGAAATTCCGGGGAATGATCGTGGATCATATCCTCATCTGGTCGGTCATCTATTTCATCAGATTCATCTTCATCATTGTCTTCCCCTTCCTCATCATATTCAAAAGATCGTTTTGGTTCCTCTTCAAACAAACTTTGCAGCGAACCGGAATAGTTACCTTTCTCAACCTTATCTAGTGCGTAGATAATCTGTTTCTCATCGATTGATAATGCCTTGGCGTAGCTCCGAACATAGCTGCGAATATAAGTCGCATTTTCTTCGAAATTGGTGAAGATAGAATCATCTTCGATAGATGTAAGAATTTTCTTTGAGATCTTGGTTGTTTCATAGATCTCATCAAGACTCAATTCTTGCTCTTTGCGAATGTGGGCAAGATCTTTTCCGAGTGATGCCATAAATAATTTTCTGGATTAGTAGTGGCAAACCGTTAATACGGCGTATAATCTAAACAAATATCGTGGTTGCTAAAAATTTTTTGCCGAAAAGGAGATTCTCTGTAAGGATTGGGAGCAATAACAGATCTTACTTATAAATTTGATTACTGATGACTGTATTTAAGAATATTACAAACGGTTTTAAACAAGTAGTATTTCCCAATGTTTGTGTTTGTTGTGGACACGAACACACGCAGGAACAGCGACAGATCTGTTCGTTTTGTTTGAGCAATCGATTTGAGGATGCAAATCCTAATAACGAATATGTTTCTTCTGATTCTCTTTTACCTGATGGCGTCGTAGTTCAGCATGCGTTGTGGGAATTTGACAAGGGTGGAGAGCTGCAGGACTTGTTGCATCAGCTAAAATATGAGCGACTTACCACTATTGGTCGTGATTTGGGCAGGGCACTGGGAAAGCGAATGCAGAATCATCCAACCGTTGTGGATTTGGTGGCAGATAATGAATCGGTTGTGGTGCCGGTTCCTTTGCATTACAGAAAGTATCGGTATCGCGGTTTTAATCAGGCATTTAAGCTAGCGCAGGGATTCCATGAGGTTTGGGATACAATCCCAATCTGTGATATTGGTGATGTC
>JBEPWP010000012.1:0-18311 GCA_041642355.1 Fodinibius sp.
TTGGTTTTGTTACGACCG
The DNA here is from genome assembly GCA_041642355.1 of Fodinibius sp. Taxonomy (GTDB): domain Bacteria; phylum Bacteroidota; class Rhodothermia; order Balneolales; family Balneolaceae; genus Fodinibius. Next base: position 19 of record JBEPWP010000012.1, read on the forward strand.
CTAAAGTTAACGGAATATAGATGTCGTTCCAGCGGAGATTCTTCTGTAGAGGTATAATAAATTCTGTTGTTACGATAATCTACCGTATGTACGTAAGTTACTTCCCATTTTCCTTTTGTTACTTGGTTTTTGACAGTACCGTCATAACCATATCGATAAATATGATTCCATCCATTTCGGTCGGAAATCCAGAAAAACTCTTCGCTGTCTTTGGGGAAGAAGAATAGGTGATCAATACCGGCAAAGAAGTCAAATACATCAATCCAGGCATCAGACTGTTCTTCCATAACGAGTCTCCGATCTCCATTGTTGATATCACTAAAGAAGAGCTTTAAGTGATTATGAGCCCTGTTCAAATGAACAATAGCCAATTTATTTTCATTGGCTGTCCAATAAATACGCGGAATGTATCCGTCAGTGGGAGTATCCATCCATTGTTGTCGCCCCGATTCTACATTTACAACTCCAATTTTCACTTTGGGATTTTCGTCGCCTACTTTTGGATAGGGAATCTTTTCGTATTGAGGATGTTGACCAGAATAATCGGTCATTTTAAAAATGTTCACATCACGTTCATCGGTTTGCCAATAGGCAATATTCTTGCTGTCGGGCGACCAGGACCATGCTTGGGCCAGGCCAAACTCTTCTTCATAGACCCAGCCAAAGCGTCCGTTATAAAAGTATTCTTTTGCGCTGTTGGTAAGTTGGGTCTCTTGCCGGGCTTCCAGATCATATACAAACAGATCCCCATCACGTTCATATCCTATTTTACTGCCATCGGGAGAAAGTTCCGCGGTACGCGCATCCTCAACAAGAAGGTTGAGTGATCCATCCTCAACGGAGTATAGGTAGTAATCAGAAATACCCGAACGGCGATATACAGGGCGAAAGTTCGATTGAAAGACTAAGTATTTTGAATCCTCAGACCACTGAAATGAGGTATATTCAAAAGTGGAATCCGATTCTGGAAAAGTATGATTGGCGCTGTTAAAAATAAGCTCGTCCTCTTCCGAAGCAGGATCGTACGCCCGTATTTCCATATTTTCGGTTTCCTCGTTGTATTCCATATACGAGTACCGGTTGCCGTCGTCAATCCAGTTGACATTACCAGGACCATTAGATCCACTTAATTGTCCACTTTTAGAAAGAGCTTCTTTTACGCTGGAATAGCGCTGTTTCTCCTGAGCTAACGTAGGTTGCTGAAGTACAAAAGCTCCCAATAACATACTGAGAGCTAACGCTTTAAAAAGTAAAGAGAATGAATATTTCATTTTTTTATATCTATTTAGAGAAAAAATCTACTTTTAGGGTTGAAGAAATTAGTTAGCAAAAGCAGGTATAAATTAAAATTAATAATCGGTTATTCTATCAAAACTTGAAATATAACCATTAGTGCAATAGCAATAGTTATGGTTGTGGCGATAGTAGAAGTGTCACTTTCTTCCATTGCATCGGGAATAAGTTCGGCAAAGACCATCCATATCATGGCGCCGGCTGCAAAACCGAGTCCCATGGGCAGGTAAGTACGAAACATTTCGACAAACAGAAAGGCTGGTACAGCCATTAATGGCTGAGGCAGACTTGAAAAGACGCTCCACCACGCTGCTTTTAATGGGGATGTTCCTCGCGGTATCAGCACTAGGCTAATAGCCAAACCTTCGGGGATGTTATGCACGGCAATAGCAGTGGTGATGAATAAACCTAAATCCAATCCGCCACTGAACGATACACCAACGCTCACCCCCTCAGTAAAAGAGTGGATCGTCATAATGCCGACAATCAACAGCATTTTTGTGCTGTCGGCCTTGTCGATATTTTTTATCGAAAATTGGTCATCGTAGTTGTTCAGTAACTTTTCACTGCCAACAATAAACGCAAGGCCAATAAGAATTCCATAGAAGGTAAACCAAAGATCATGGTTAATCCCTTCATAGATAAGACCGAAACTTGCCGCGATCATCAAGCCAGATGCAATAGCGTTGGAGATGCCCAGCCAATTCCGAGTTAAATTTTTGAAAAAGAAAAAAGGGAGAGCTCCAAATCCGGTTGCTACCGCCGTAATTAGAGCATAGATAAATACATCAAATACAGGTTGTTGTAATAATTCACTCATAGTTTCAATATTTATGCCCAAGAATATACAGAGTGATTCCTGTTAATACACTGCTTTCAGAGAATTTAGAATTGAATTAAATAGGGTATTAATATTTTAAAAAGTTAGGCCACCAATTTGCTGGTGGCCTAGAGAATAGAAAATGGATATTAAAACGTTTAAAAAGTAATAATAGTTAGGAATCCTCGGTTAATTCATTAATAATAGTATCCATTTTTCCTTCCAACACATCAGTTTTTTCATCAAAGCCGGTGCGGTTGGTAAGTTCGGTGTTAACGCTGCAGTAAAATTTTATTTTTGGCTCAGTGCCCGATGGACGTACCGTGACCATGGTTTCATCTTCAGTAACAAACTGTAGTACATTCGATTCCGGCAGATTAATATCTTCGGTTTCGCCTGTTTTTACATTTCTAGATTCCTGTGATTTATAATCTTTAATGACAATTACATCAGACCCCGCCAGTTGTTTCGGCGGATTTTCTCGATAATTTTTTAGCATCTTTTGGATCTCCTCAGCTCCTTCACGTCCACGTTTGTAAACGGATACTAACTTTTCGCGATAATAACCGTGCTGAAGATAGATATCTAGCAGGGCATCAAACAGACTGGTTTCCTGATCTTTATAATAGGCGGCCATTTCAGCGATGATAACCGAAGAAATAATGGCATCTTTGTCGCGCACATGATCACCAATAAGATATCCGTAGCTTTCCTCACCACCGGCAATAAACTGTTTTTCATCTTCAAGATTGGTCATAAGTTCTCCGATATACTTGAATCCAGTCAACGTATTGTAGCACTCCACGCCGTAATGTTCGGCAATGGCATCAATCAGATAAGAAGTTACAATCGTTTTGACGATATATTCATTGCCGTCTAGTTTATTGGCTTCTTGCCAGGCATTAAGGACATAGTTGATGATTAATGCCCCTGTTTGGTTACCGTTGAGCAGTACCCACTCATCGTGATTGTCCTTAATAGCAATACCCACGCGGTCTGCATCGGGATCAGTAGCCATTACCAGTTCGGCATCAATTTCTTTTGCTTTGTTGAGCGCCATAGTCAAGGCCTCTTTTTCCTCTGGATTGGGATATTCAACCGTGGGAAAATCTCCGTCGTAGGTCATCTGTTCTTCCACGAGGGTGACATTTTTGAAGCCGATCCGCGTCAAAGCTGGAGGTACCATCACACCGGATGTACCGTGAATAGGCGAAAAGACGATACTTAAATCGCTCTGGCGGCTTATCGCCTCGCGTGATAAGGAAATATCCATCAGCGCATCCAGATATTTTTCGTCGATTTCTTTGCCAATGGTTTCAATATTTTCGGATACCCCCTCAAATGTAACTTCATCAATATCTTCAATCTGCTGAACTTCATCCATTACCTGCTTATCCTGCGGTGAAACCAACTGGCAGCCGTGTTCGTCGTAAGCCTTGTAACCGTTGTATTCTTTGGGATTATGTGAGGCTGTCAGCATTACGCCGCCGTGACAATCCAGTTCGCGAATGGCAAATGATAATTCGGGGGTCGGACGTAACCCTTCGAACAGATACACATAAATTCCGTTGGCAGAAAATACATCTGCCACCACTTGGGCCAGCTCCTCAGAGTTATTGCGGCAGTCGTGAGCAATAACAATTTTCACCTGCTCGTCGGGATAGTTCTTCTTTAAAAAATTACTGAACCCTTGGGTGGCCATCCCAAATGTATATTTGTTAACCCGGTTAGATCCTACGCCCATGATGCCTCGCAGACCTCCTGTACCAAATTCCAGATCCTTGTAAAAGGCGTCCGTCAACTCCTGGTATTCTTGGTTGTCCAGCTTTTTTTGGATTGCAGCCTTTGTTTCCTCATCATAATTGCCATTCAGCCAGCTGTCAATTTTTTGTTTTATTGATGGATCTAAGGACTTCATAATATTCTTTTAGTTGATGAATTAATTTTGTTGTGATTCAATGGCCGGAGATTGGCTCCAGTTTACTTTTTTAACCATTAGCCAGATACCGACTGCAATTAATGGAATGCTGAGCCATTGTCCCATATTAAATACCCAGTCGGCGGCAAAAGCGGCTTGTTCCATTTTGGTAAATTCAAGTAGAAAACGACCGGAAAAAAGTGTAGCTAAAAATAGCGCAAATAATGAGCCTTCTGGGGGATTTGTTTTATATGCGTGATAGACTTTCCACAAAATTCCAAAAACAAGAATGCAAAGAAGAGCTTCATACAGTTGGGTTGGATGGCGGGGGAGCATGTCAACGCGGGTGAAAATTACAGCCCAGGGTACTTCTGTAGGTTGGCCAACGATCTCGGAATTCATAAAGTTACCCGTTCGGATAAAAGCTCCGGCAATGGCCACCACAACAACGACACGGTCGGTTAGCCAAAGAAAATTCATATCACGAAACTTTTTTACAAACAGATATAAGGCAATAAGAATACCTATAGCGGCCCCATGACTTGCAAGTCCACCATGCCAAATTTTTAAAATTTCAGCGGGATAGCGTAAATAAAAGCCTGGATCATAAAACAGTACATGTCCCAGTCGAGCACCAACGACAGTTCCAATTAAAACGTATGTAAGTAGTTGATCCACTTCTTCTGGATCACGTCCGGCATGGAGAAACATTTTGCGCATAAGCCAGAATCCAACCAAGAAAGAGCTGGCAAAAAGAACACCGTACCAACGCGGTTCCAGGGGACCAAGACTAAAAGCCACCGGATCGGCGGACCATGTAAAAAAATCGTTTGCTAAAAGTAATAAGCTCATGTAATAGTATTTCTATTGGAGAATATTAATTCAGTTTAACACCCTGTTATAATTTCCCTTTCAAAAAGAAATATTTTTATTTCAACCTACCTCAATTCTCTTCTCCAAGAGGGGCTTTGAAGTTCAGAGAGTTCCTTCTTGGAGTAGGAGTAGCTACTATCCTCATTTCACGATTTTATAATCTGTACCTTCAGGGCTGTCCATCAGCTTGATATTCAGTTCCTCTAGGCGGTCACGGATGGTATCTGAAAGTTCAAAATTCTTTTCGTGACGTGCGTTATTACGGATATTAATAAGTAGCTCAATAAGTTGTTCAGTTTTGTCATCATCGGTTGATGAAACATCTTCCTGTGGCCAAAGGCCAAGCACACCATCAACAAAATCATGCAAAAACGCTTTGATTTTATCGATATTTTCTGGTGCTTTCCCGCTGTTAATTTGTTTGCGGATGGTTTTCAGTTCTTCGAAAAGAACCGCTATAGCCTGTGCCGTATTGAAATCGTCATTAAGCTTGCTTTCCAGCGTGTGCTTTAGAGATTTCAAATCATAAGCTTCGGCGGACCCATTTTCAACGTTGTCAATTGTTTTGACCATGTCTTGTAGGCTTCGAAGCCCGTTTTCGGCACCAGAAAGTGCATCCTCAGAAAAGTCAGTAGTACTACGATAGTGACTTTGAAGCAAGAAAAATCGAATAATCTGTGGATTCCAAGAGCGGGTGAGCAGGTCGTGATCGCCAGAGAAAAACTGGTGTAATGAGATGGCATTCCCAAGTGATTTACCCATCTTTTGCCCCTCAAGGGTAACCATATTGTTATGCATCCAGTAATTGGCAAAAGGTTGGTTAAAAGCGCACTCACTTTGCGCAATTTCACATTCGTGATGAGGAAACTGGTTATCCATTCCACCGCCGTGAATATCAAAATTTTTGCCCAGGTACTTTGTAGACATTGCCGAGCACTCTACGTGCCAGCCAGGATATCCCATGCCCCATGGCGAAGGCCACTTCATAATGTGGCCGTCGTCGGCTTTTTTCCAGAGAGCAAAATCTTCGGGCGAACGCTTGTCGCTAGCCGTTTCAATGCGCGTGCCGCTTTCCTGTTCTTCAATATCGCGACCACTGAGTTTGCCGTACTCTTCATCCGAAGAAACATCAAAATAGACATTCCCATCAGTTTCATAGGCATGTCCGTTTTCGAGCAGTTTTTTAACCATCTCAATCTGTTCGATGATATGACCCGTTGCACGAGGAGAAATATCTGGCCGCTGAACTCCCAAAGCATCCATATCACGGAAATAGTTGTAGGTATATTTCTCGGCAATCTCCATCGGCTCCAGTTTTTCAATAGCTGCTTGCTTCTCCAGCTTATCTTCGCCTTGGTCAGCGTCATCGGTGAGGTGCCCGACATCCGTAATATTTTGCACATAGCGGACTTTGTATCCGAGGTAGCGCAAGTAGCGGATAACAACATCAAAAGAGACATAACTTTTGGCATGTCCCAGGTGTGGATCTCCATACACGGTGGGACCACAAACGTAGATGCCGACAAAGCCTTCTTCTATGGGTTTAAATTCCTCTTTTTGGCGTGTAAGCGTGTTATAAATATGTAGTTTCTCCATGTATCAGGATGCTTCCTTATTAATCATCAAGTTGAATCTATCGCTTGCAAAGATAACGTTTCGTATGAATAGTTGACAACGTACATTCAGTCGGAATCGTTGGACACTTTACTCGCATTAATTGCCAAATATTCCCTTGATTACATTACCGGCCTTATCTTTTAAAAAGTCTTTTACGATTGGAGTGATGGCTTCTTTGTCGGGCGTAATTTTGGGGTTTTCCTGTGTCCCTTTCATCCGGAGGGGGACCATAATGGTACCGTTTTCCTGGGTTAAGGCTTCAACAGCCTGGGAGCTTATTACTGAAGAAATTCCTTTCTTGAAGCGGCCTGGCAAGAAAAGCTTTGTTTGGTAATCGATTTCGCCAGAGACCATGTGCTGAGTTCCGTTGAGTTCCATGCCAATATCATCGCTGGTCATACGCAAATCATTGATGGTAAATATGCTATTCTTAAGCGAATAGGTGCTGTTAAATTCATCGAGACCAATATTATTGAACTCGTTTGCCTTAAGTAGTGAAGCCAGCTGTTCTTGGATGGGATGTCCCTGAATGCGAGAATTCGTCATTCCAAAATTCCCGTCCATAGTTGAGGTTTTAATAATTGGTTCCAGAAGTTCGTTGAGTTCGGTAAAATATTCTACGTCGGCACTAAATGCTCCTGAAACATATTCATGGAACTTGCTGTCTTCACCGAGCACCTGAAACTCATCAAAAAAGGCTGAAGCTTGCAAGCTATCCAAATTGCCATTAAAAGAAATCATCGTATGTTCTGGTTCAGGTACATCCCATGTAAATGATCCGGTAGCTTCGCCATTAAATAGATTGATCGAGGCCTGATCCATAACAATCTGGTCAGGAGAGGTAGAAGCCTCTGCCGTTAAGTTGGTCATTGTTACCCCGGTAACGATCATTTTATCGATTTCGGCACTTACAGAACTTATCAGATCTGGCAGGTGAATGGGAATAGGTTCTGTGGTTTCGGTCGTATCACTCCAGTCGATCAATTCATCCAAATCCAGTAATTCGCTTTTATATGATCCCGTTAGCTGAGGCGTAGTTCCTCGATCTTCTTCGGCTTTAAGGTATTCCATATAGTCACGAAGAGATCCAGAAAGGGCGATATCTGAAGATCCAATATTGAAAGCCAACTGTTTAAGATCAACAGAACTTGGAGAAAGATTTAGTTCTCCATTGAGATCGGTAACCGGCTGTATCATGGCTTCACCGTCCATATTGATATTTTGGGCAGTCAGTTGCCCGTCAAACTGCATGTTGACCGGATCGCTGGGCGCTCCCTGTACCCGCAAGTTAAGATCCGCCAATCCTGTGAGTTCTGTCAGCGTGGGTTCCAGCTCATAATAATCTTTGATCTGATTAAGTGCGGCCTTACCGGTCAATTTTATATCAACCGTCCGGTCATCACTAAGATAATTTTGGATATTCCCTGACACCCCTAAGTTGTTGTCGCCGGTGATAAAACTTGCTTTCGATATCGAAAGGTTTGGTCCCTTTAACGAAGAGTTGAGCGTTATCTCTTCGATGGGTTTACCCAGTGATTTGTGGCTTATATATCCATTTGTAAGGGAAATGTTACCCGACTGAACAGCATTCTCGATTTGATCGGCTTTGCCCTTTAATATAGCGTTAGCTGTAAATTGGCCACGAAGTGCCAGGGTGTCTTCGTCGATGGGATAGAAATTCTTTATAGTAGCAAGATCAAAGTCGAGGTCGGTTGTTAAATCGATGCTTCGCTGTTGTTCGTCCATCGGCTCATGGACCGATCCTTTCATTGAAAACGTGTTGCTGGCTGCTTGCAGCTCCATATTATTTATGGTAATGACCGATTGATTGGCTTTGGCATCAATAGTAATATTTTCAATCGGCTCAGAAACATCGGCATATTTGAGCAAGCCATTACCTAACGAAATTGTGGCATCAAAAGTAGCTTTTTCGGGACTGGCCATATTGCCGGAGGCTTGTCCGTTTGAGGTAAGTTGACCGGCTAAATTATCGATATCAAATTGGCTTATATCATAAAAATCGCGAATGGTGGCTAAGTTGACATTTGAATCAAAATTAATTGAAAATGAGCCGTTATCCTCCAGGGGATCATTGAGTTCTCCGTTTGCCGAAAGGTTGTTTTCTCCTGCCTGTGCCCTAAGGTTTTCAACAGATACCAGTTTGTTAGAAGCGTTGGCCGTTAGTTGGATGTTTTCAATAGGTTGAGGAAGATCCGGATTTTTAACATAACCATCGCTGACGTTAATCCCGACATCAAAAGCAGGTAATTCTTCTCCCAACAAAGCTCCTTTTATGGTTCCGTCAATGGCCAGCGAGCCGCTACTTTCGAGTCCTTGAATGTATTCCTCGTATTCAGCGGGAATGAGCCGGAGGAGTTCACCAAAGTTATCGGAAGAGGAGTTAAGGGCAAGGTCCGCATTTAGATTATTGCTCCAATCAGAAAGGGAACCCGTAAGGTTCAGGGCCAATCCGCGGATAGATAGGGTACCTTCATCAAGCGTAACCTGTTCATTTTCAAGGTCAATGGTCGACTTCTGGCTCATACTCAACGGCAAGTTTTTAAGATAGGTGCTTTCTCCCACAGAAGCAGAAACACCGCCCAACTCCAAGTCAATTGTACTCTTAATCAGATCGGCATAATTTAACGAGATATCCGCATTCAAATCGTTGAGCTGGGCATTAGTATTTGAGGTTGCATCGCGATAGCCAAAATTACCACCAGTGATATTAAAATAGGGAATGTTAATACCCATGGTTTCTGCCGTGGTGTCGGTTTCGGCTTCTTCAGCCATCAAAAAGTCGATATTGGTTGTGCTATCGGCATTGACCACATACGTAAACCGGGGGTTTTGAAGGCTTATTTCAGAGATACTGATTTGATCACCGAGCAGTGAAAAGAGTTCAACAGAAACCACAAGCTCATCGAGTGAGAGTAGCGTATCTTCATCCGTTTCGCCCGGGATACTCATTTTTTGGATACTGACGCCTGGCTGTGGAAACGTACTAAACAGCGTCAACGACATTTGTTCTACGTTGACCGTCCGACCGACGGCATCATCAACGTAAGGCATAACCGTGTTTTTAAGGCGCTCATCAGTAAAATAAATATTGAGGCCGATAATGATCACAATAAATAATCCTACAACAGCAGCGGCTATCTTTAAAAAAGTCTTCATAATATTCAGGTATTTGTCTCAATTGAATTAGTATCCTACTATTACTTGATAGTAATAAAGATTACAGTGATTAAAAATCGAATAAATTGCCACAAGTTCCTTATGTTATATTCAATTCATAATCGGTTGGTAAAATACAAAAGTTTATCATGTTAAATTGGGGTTCCGGAACAGATAATCCAAAGTTTAAGCAGCGTCGGCGACGATTGGTTCAAGCGCTGGCTGATAAAGGGATTAAAGATCAGCGTGTGCTGGACGCTTTTAATATTGTCCCGCGACACGTTTTTGTGGATACGGCATTGCAGGATCGTGCCTATAAAGATACGGCATTGCCCATTGGCAAAAAGCAGACCATATCGCAGCCGTACACCGTAGCACGACAGACCGAATTGCTCGAAATACAACCTGGTGAAAAGGTACTGGAAATTGGTACCGGTTCAGGGTATCAGGCAGCAATTTTGTGTGAGTTGGGAGCAGAGGTGTATACGGTTGAGCGACACGACAAGCTTTATAAAAAAGCCAAATCTACGTTAAAGGACTTGGGATATTCTGTTCGTGCCAAGTTGGGTGATGGTACGCTGGGGTGGTCAGCTTACGCACCTTACGATGCTATTGTAGTTACGGCGGGCGCACCGGTTGTTCCCGAGGATTTAGTTGATCAGCTTAATATAAACGGTCGGCTGGTGGTTCCGGTAGGTGATGACAAAAAACAGGAAATGGTCCGTATTATTAAGATTCGGGAGGAGGAATTTGAAGAGGAACGGTTTAGTGATTTTAAGTTTGTTCCGCTAATCGGAGAGAAAGGATGGCGTGAATAGTTAAATTGGGATTTAGAAATTGGTCAATGAAAAATTGTCAACCTTGCTATATCTTCTGATCTAAATTAATTCCAAACTCTTAATCCCCAATTCATTTGTCACAGTCGGATCAAAAAGATTCACATCACGATACTACAAGCTGGAGCGAATCCCCCTTTCTATTAATTAAAGGTTTTTTAATGGGATCGGCGGATATCGTACCCGGTGTAAGCGGGGGGACGCTGGCGCTTATTGTGGGTATTTACTCACGTCTTATCAATGCGATTAAGAGTTTTGATATTCAGTTTTTTAAACGATTATTCACGTTCAAATTCCGTGAAGCACTTGATGGCGTGCATTGGAAATTTATGGGAATCCTGCTAACCGGGATGTTTGGGGCCATTCTTTTCTTTACTAAAGTAGTACCCCTACAGGTATATATGTTTACCAATCCGGAGTTGATTTATGGGCTCTTTTTTGGATTGATTGTGGGGTCTATTTTCGTGCTAGTTAAAGCAATTGACGGCTTCAATTGGGGGCATGGGCTGATGGTTTTAATTGGTGCCGTAATCGGATTCTGGGTGGTAACGTTAGTTCCCACTGATACTCCCGAAGCCCCGTGGTTTGTATTTTTAAGCGGATCAATTGCGATTTGCGCTATGATATTACCTGGCATTTCAGGATCATATTTTTTGCTCATACTCCGAAAGTACGACTATATATTGGCTCAATTTGGAAAGATTGGGACCACAGAGATGATGTCGGGACTGCTGGCATTACTTCCATTTATATTGGGGGCGGTCGTGGGACTGGCGCTTTTCTCTAGGTTACTGTCCTGGCTTTTGAATCGCTATGAAGCTAAAACGTTAGCTGTGTTAATCGGTTTCCTAATTGGATCTCTGTATGTCATCTGGCCATATCAGGATCGCACTTACGAGCAGTTTGTTAGCAAGACAGAAGTGGTGGCATATAATAGTTCCGAGGCCCGGGAATTACGGAACAATCCTCCAGACGAAAATCGCCCCGAATTTAGGCGATTGGGTGAAATGGTGAATACCGATGGCGCACAAAAAGAAGTGGAGATTTTGACCGTTAAAAACAAGCTTGTTAAAAGCGATCCATTTATTCCTTATTTAACGGTTCAAGAGGCTGGAACGGCTCATTTTTGGAGTGGTATTTGGGGTATATTGATTGGGCTTATTATGGTGGTGGGGCTTGATTATTTACGGACGGAAACCTAACGTTAAATAAAGTATTTAATGACGACTTAAAAGACTGCTATTATGAAGGAAATTAAAAAGATATTAGTACCTACGGACTTTTCGGATAATGCGCAGTTGGCTTATCGCCATGCCCAGGAAATTGCTCATAGGGTAGGGGCAAAAGTGGATTTCATCCACGTTATCCCAACGCTTACGTATTTTCACAAAAGCCTCGCTAGCATGCAGGCCCCTCTGGATGTTGATGAAGAGCTTTATCCGACTGCTCAAAAGGAGGCTGTGCATCAAATGGAAAAGGCGATGGATGACTATATCTCCGATGAATCCAAAGGCGAAGTAATTTGCCAAATAAATCGAAAGCCTTCTACAGCCATTGCTGAGTATGCCCAGCAGAATAATTTTGATTTGATTGTAATGCCTACAAAAGGGCACCACAAATCGAATTTAATGCGTGGCTCGACGACGAATAAAGTTGTCCGTCATTCCTCGGTTCCAGTCTTTACGGTAGATGATGGGTTGAATGCTGAAGGACTGAAAGAGATTATGATTCCCACCGATGGGTCTGAGATATCATTTACAGCTTTACCCATGGCATTGACGTTGGCATCGATTTATGATGCCGATATCACCTTGTATCACGTGCAGGAACTTTATGGTAGTCCACTGGATTCTGAAGGCCGTGACCCAAAAAAATCAGACAAGCAAAATATTTATGAAGCTCTGATGGATCGGCTGGTTAATTTTCTGGCTGCCGAGGGCATTGATAATGTCAAAATTGCCCGCGGTGATGACACATTTAGAGATCAGTTTGTGATATCAGATAATGCTTCAAGCAGACGTATTAATATTTATACGGCTATAGAGCGAGTGGTATCGGCACACTTGGGTATTGAGGATTATGCGGCTGATAATGCAGATGTTGTTGTGATGGCTACTCACGGCCACAGTGGTTTTGCTCACCTCTTGTTAGGGTCTACGACAGAAAAAGTTGCGCAATCCCTCAGTACACCAGTACTTACCGTAAAGCCAGATCAAAAGAAGTTGTCCAAGAAATGAGATTTGGCGAAAATCTTATCAAATAAGAAAAAGGCGCAAAGAATTTTGCGCCTTTTTCTATTCAAATGATGGTAATAGGTCTTAAGCCAGAAAATTTTCTCCCGCTTCGGGAATCCAGACTTCGGTATCGGTTGATTTCTCGGTGTATTTCTTGAAGTCTTCGGGATCTCCTGTAAGCGGTGGAAATGTACCGTAGTGAATAGGTACGGCATAATCGGCTTGAAGTAGATCGCAGGCCATGGCTGCTTCGCCCGGCCCCATGGTGTAATGGTCGCCCATTGGAACGGCAACGACATCTGGTTCATAAAGTTCGCCGTATAGTTCAAGTTCGTAGAAAATATTGGTATCTCCGAGATGATAAAAGGTGATATCATCATAAAAGGAGATAACCAGACCAGCCGGTTCCCCTGCATAATCGCCCTGAAATGATGAGCTGTGATTAGCTGATACCATGGTTACAGAAAAATCATCAAAAGCAACGGTGCCTCCTTTATTAAATTCTATGGCCTGATCTTCGTTGAGACCGTGCTTGTTTACCAGTAGTCGAGAAAGCTCGACCATAGTGACCACCTTGCAGCCTGTTTTTTCGGCGATGTCCAGGGTATCACCAACGTGATCTTCGTGCCCGTGGGTAAGTAAAATAAAATCGATGTCATCCTGTTGTTTATACTCGTCCGGAGTTGTTGGGTTACCCGACAAAAACGGGTCGACTAATATTCTCGTCCCCTCAGGACTAACAAGTTTAAAAGCAGAATGACCTAACCATTGTGCTTGAACAGATGTATCCATAACGGTAATATTTTTTATTTAATAGGTTTATGAAAAATAGTATTGATTATCCGAGATCAATGTGTTATTAATGAAGTTCAAAGGTGCATAAAATTAGAAGAACTATGAAGTTAAATGGTATTCCATTTCGTTTACTATCACAACATTTTATAGGGAATCATTCCGTGCGCTTTTTTGAGCTTATCTAATATCGTATAACTCCAAAATATTTGAGGTTAATTCATGGCAGAACGAATTAAACTGCATCCAGAAACGCCCCATGTTAAACGATTATTTGAAATTGCCGACAAGGTAAGAGATGGTTCGGTGGTACTGTTTCCAACCGATAGCCAATATGCCCTTGGTTGCGATTACAAAAATAAAAAAGGGATTGAACGCATTAGAGAGATACGTCAGCTGGGAAAAGGAGATCACCTAACTATTTTATGTGATTCTTTATCTGGTATTGCAAAGTTTGCCCATATTTCTGATTACAATTTTAAACTTATTAAACGACTCATTCCTGGTCCCTTTACTTTTATTTTACCTGCTACTAAGGAGGTACCCAAATTGCTCGTGCATCCAAAGAAAAAAACGGTGGGCATACGTGTGCCCGATTATCCTATTTGTGAAGGATTGGTGCGTGAAGTTGGACATCCCATGCTTGCAATTACAGCTAAAAAGCCGGAAATGGATGAGAATGCGTTGGAGAAGTATGATCGAGAGCCATTTTTACGCGAGTTCGAAAAGCAGGTAGATATAACTATTGATAATCAACAGGATCTGCCTTCGAAAGAGACAACCATTTTAGATATGACCGACGATAATACCAAGATTATTCGTCGCGGACTTGGAATTGAACAAGTCGAAGAAGTGTTTGATCGACAGCGAGAACCCTTAGAGAAATAAAGTTAGTTTTATGAAAATTGCTATTAACACCGGCGGTGGTGATGCACCGGGACTTAATGCTGCAATACGTGCGGCCACACTAGCAGCACTGAAAAGAGGCTGGGAAGTCTATGGTATTAAAAATGGATATGGGTCAATATTTACCGAAGAGCCTTTTGTAAAACTTGATGCAAAAGCCGTAGAGGGTATTACCCTGCAGGGTGGCACGATTTTGGGAACTGCCAATCGGGGAAACCCATTTGAGATGCCGTATCAAAAAGATGATGGCAGCTGGGGTACCAAGGATGTTTCTGACCGGCTGGTCCAGACTTTTGAAGATCATGGTATTGATGCTCTTGTTGCTATTGGCGGCGACGGCTCCATGAATATTGCCAGTAAACTTATACAGAAGGGGCTTAATATTGTGGGCGTTCCCAAAACGATTGATAACGATATTTACGGTTGTGATGTAACCCTAGGCTTTGATACAGCCATCGATATTGCTACGGAAGCAATCGACCGTATTACAACCACCGCCGAATCGCATCACCGTTTGATGGTGGTAGAAGTTATGGGCCGTTACGCTGGATGGATTGCTCTCTATTCGGGTATCGCAGCTTCGGCCGATGTTGTTTTGATTCCTGAAATTCCTTTCAGCTATGATTCGATAGTGGAAAAGATAAAAGAGCGTGAGTCGAAAGGACTTCATTATACTATGATTGTGGTTGCTGAGGGAGCCAAGAAGAAAGACGGTGAAATCGTAACGAAAGGCAAAACACCTGGGCAGGAGGTGCAGTTGGGTGGTATTGCTGATCAACTTGCGAATGAGCTTTCTGAACGGACTGGAAAAGAATCTCGATCGGTTGTGCTGGGGCATCTTCAGCGCGGAGGTTCACCTTCTACGTACGATAGACTAATTTCCCTCCGATTTGGTGCCGCGGCAATACGCTGTGTTGAAGAGCACGATTATAATAAATTGGTAGTACTGCAGGATAATAAGTTAACGCGGATTCCCATTACCAGTATTGAAGGTAAGATGAAATCTGTTTCTCTGGAAAGTGATACGGTACAGACAGCACGAGATATTGGTATCTGCCTGGGAGATTAAAATTTTTAATTATCCATACAAGCTACCTCTAAAATGGACTTCATATTATTTAAATGTAAACTATCCAAAATTATATTGATCTCGTTTCGTAGCTTTGCTGCGAAACGTAAAGATAATTGAAACTTTATGGGATTATTTAATTCAGTCAAAAATGCGTTTTCGGGCTCAGATGAAAGCGAGATCTGGGAAATGATTTCTGATCCCTCCCAGGTAGCTCCAATAATTGAAGCCTCAAAAGAAAAGCCACAACTTATTTATAAGCACAGCCATCGTTGTAGCGTTTGTTTTGTTGCAAAAGGAGATTTGGAAATGGCATCTGATAAAATAAAAAAACATGCCAATATGAATTTTGTAAATGTCGTCCGTAGTAGAGACGCTTCAAACGAAATAGCATCTGAGTTAGAAGTTCGTCACGAATCCCCGCAGGCTATTTTGGTTGATAATGGTAAGGTGGTTTGGCAGGGATCACACGGCAGTATCAATACGGATGTTATTTTAGAATATTTGGATTAGTTTAATTCGGGTGTACTTCAATCCTCAAAAATATTCTTAAAATTTTCTTCGTAGGGTGGTTTAATAATACCTTTCTCAGTAACTAATCCACTTATATATTTATGGGGAGTAATATCAAAAGCGGGATTATAGGCTTCAGCTTTTTTAGGAGCGACCTGCGAATCGTTGTAATGTAATATCTCCTCCTGATCTCTTTCCTCGATCGGTATATCATCGCCCTGTTCTGTATCCATGTCTATAGTTGAAAGTGGAGCCGCTATATAAAAAGGAATCTCATTTTCTCGGGCTAAAACGGCTAGGGGATACGTGCCAATTTTATTGGCAATATCTCCATTGGCAGCAATCCTGTCGGCTCCCACTATCACGAGGTCAACTTCTCCACGACGCATGAGTGAGCCGGCATTGGAATCAATAATTATTTTCATTGGAATTTCGGCATTCTGTAGTTCCCAGGCTGTTAGGCGTGATCCCTGCATTAAAGGACGTGTTTCATCGACCCAAACGAATGGTTTTTTGCCTTGCTCATGGGCATGAAATAATATTGAAAGAGCGGTGCCATATTGTCCCGTGGCAAGGCTGCCGGTGTTGCAATGTGTTAGCACTTGAGCATTTTTGGGAATGAGCTTGACGCCTTCTTCGCCAATTTTTTTGCAGATTCGTTTGTCCTCGTCGTGGATCGTTTTAGCCGTTTGCAGGACTATCTTTTTTATTTCATTTATATCTTTATCCTTGTGAGCTCTGATCGTTGATTTAATTCGATCGGTAGCCCATTTTAGATTTGCGGCAGTAGGACGAGCTCCTTCCAGGTAATCCGCAACACGATCAACTTCAATGACAAAGCTTTCGAATGCATTTTCGGGTAACTCCTTAATCCCAAGATACAAGCCGTAGGCTGCTGCAATGCCAATGGCGGGAGCACCACGAATACGAAGGTTTTTGATAGCTTCCCACATACGTCCTACATCACGGATATCACTATAGACTTCGCGTCCCGGAAGGTAGGTTTGGTCTAATATACGAACATGGTCCTCTCGCCATTCAATAGACTGTACCGCAGTATCAATATTGTCCATAACCGCCTGAGTTTAATTTAACTTTGAACATACGTTAGAGATTATGACAAAAGAATAGGGGATATCCAACTGTAACCAGATTTAATTGGATAACTGTTACAATGTTGCCCAAGTGAAGCTTTAAATAAAAGAAACCCGGTTATAACACAGAGGTATTGTAATCAGGTATATCTTATTAAATTTTAAAATGATTAATAACCTTCAGCAGCCCCGTCACCGCGAGGATCCGGAGCTCCATATCTTAAGCCATTTTCATCAATATAGATGGTATGAGCACGACCAACACTGCCTGTTTTACTTAGTGTGTGTCCTAGTTCTTTGAGTTTTTCTTTTGTATCGGGACTCAGTCCAAATTCTTCGTAATATAGCTTGTCAGGCATCCATTGATGATGGAAGCGTGGTGCTGAATTAGCTTTCTGGGGTTCCATTCCAAAGACAGCTAAGTTTAGAAAATTGTGGAATGTAGCTGTAATAATGCGTGGTCCTCCGGCGGCGCCAAGTACCATTTTAGTGGAATCGTTTTTAGTAACGATGGTGGGCGTCATACTACTTAGCATCCGCTTTTTGGGAGCAACTGCGTTGGCCTTGCCCTGGATGAGACCAAACATATTAGGTTCACCGGGTTGAGCAGTAAAGTCATCCATTTCATTGTTAAGCAAAAATCCCGCACCGTCAACCGCTAGTTTATTCCCAAACGAACCGTTTAAAGTCGTAGTAACTGCAACCGTATTACCATCGTTGTCAACAATGGAATAATGGGTTGTTTCAGAGGATTCTTTTACCTGAATAGGGTTACCATGAGAAATGTCATCGCTAGAGGTAGCTTCATCCCAGCTAAAACTCTCCATGCGTTGTTGATTGTAGTTTTCTGCTAGCAACTCTGGTTGTGGGATATTGACAAAATCGGGATCACCAAGGAAATGGGCGCGATCGGCAAAGGCTCTTCGCATAACTTCTGTAATAAGGTGAATATACTCAGCAGAATTAAATCCGAGTTCTTTCAAATCATGATTTTCAAGCATGGATAGCATCTGAGCGACTGCAATACTGCCACTGCTGGGTGGTGGCATAATATGGAGTTCATAACCATTAAAACTTGTTTGAACGGGATCCCTCCATTTGCTCTCGTAGTTTTTGAGATCGCTATAGCTAATAATACCGCCTTGCTGTTC
>JBEPWP010000013.1:0-17969 GCA_041642355.1 Fodinibius sp.
CGATTATATATCGCGGATTGTCGTTAATCCGACTAACGGGGATGTCTATTTTGCAGCTAACGGATTTGGAGTTTTTAAATCATCGAATGGAGGTACTTCTTTTAATCTTGTATTGGGATCATCTTGGGCATATCGCTATACCGATGTTATTGTAAATAAGAATGGGGATTTATTGGCAGCACTGTCGGAAAATAGTGTTGGAGGAAACCAGCCCCACGATCCCGGAATCCATCGTTCAATTGATGATGGGAACAGTTGGACTGATGTGACACCTACAGATTTTCCTTCCACGCATGATCGTACCTATTTGGCTTTTGCTCCATCTGCTCCAGATTCGGCCTACAGCTATACCTACGAAGGGACGGGCTCGAAAGAAGATGAAGATATCAGCTTTTTTATGCTCGACTTTGCTAATAACGACCATGAGGATCGCTCGGATAATTTGCCCGATTTTGGAGGATCGGTTGGATATGTAAATACGCAGGCAAATTATAACATGGTACTAGCTGTTAAACCGGATGATCCCGATTTTGTATTACTTGGGGCAACAAACTTATTTCGTTCGCACGATGGGTTTGCAACGGCTCCCGAAGATGCAGATAGTGATGGATTATCGGACGATAGTGAAAAGGATGAATACTGGATTGGGGGATATGCAAAAGCTAATGATGTGAGTCAATATCCCAGTCAGCACCCTGATCAACATGTCCTTGTTTTTCATCCAGATGATCCAAATACCGTGTGGTCCGGACATGATGGGGGATTGAGTAAAACCACAGATATTACTGGGACTGCTGTAAACTGGGAAGATACCGATGAGGGGTATGTTACGGGACAGTTTTACACGGTTGCTATCCCTTCTGAATCTGGTGATGATCGGTTTTTGGGAGGAACCCAAGATAATGGGACACCCTTTTTCCGTTTTGATGATACCAATACACAGACTACTGCTATGGAAGATGTCTCCAGTGGAGATGGAAGCTATGCCCACTGGGGTACAAATTATGCCTATGTTTCATCTCAGAATGGTAAGGTAAATCGATTGACGATTGAGGAAGATGGTAGTATCACATCCCCTTATGAATCACCATATGGAACGTGGACCAGTGTTCATCCATCAGGTGCTCAAAATCAGCTTTTTATACATCCCTATGCTGTCGATCCCAATGATGATACGATTATGTACTATCCGGGAGGAGCAACAATATGGCGTAATACAACATTGGATGAGCTTGAAGATTATAATCAAGGAGGTACCAGTGTGGGTTGGGATAGTTTTGAGGGTACCTCTACTTCAGGATACACAATTACAACACTTGAGGTAACATCTATGAGTCCGGCTAATCGCCTTTATTATGGAGCGTCTTCCTCTTCGGGTGTGCCGGAAATTTACAGACTCGATGATGCTTCGAATTCTGATACACCTGCTGATATATCAATCACAGGCGCCCCCTCTGGTGCATATCTACATGACATCGCAGTTCATCCTAATAACGGAGATGAGATTATTGCGGTTATGTCGAATTACGGAATTGATGGATTGTATCATTCTACAGATGGAGGAGATAGCTGGTCATTAATCGAAGGGAGCTTAGGTGATGAAGCTGGGCCATCGCTCCGGAGTGCCCAGATTTTGCCTACTCAAGAGGGAAATATGTATTTAGTGGGCACCAGCACCGGTTTATATTCTACCATGAGTTTGGATGGGAATTCGACTACCTGGCAGAGAGAATTTGATGATGGGAGTCCGGAAAGTATTGGGTATTCGGTAGTAGAGCATTTGGATGTACGCCCTTCTGACGGAACCATTGCTGTAGGAACTCACGGACGGGGAATTTTTGTAGGACGAACTGAGGTAGGTAACGATGTGGTTCATCAACTTCCAGTAATTAAGGATACCCTTGAGGTGAATGATAATTGGCAGTTGGTAGGTTCCCCATTAGTGTCTGATTCAGATGTGGAAATAGGAGAAGGGGTACAGCTGTTTGAGTTTTCAGGTACTTATAAATCAGCCGCCAACATTACCTCACACAATGGGTATTGGGCCAAGAGTCGCTCGGGATCACAAATTGTTTTTGATGGATCGGCTGATACCTCGGCTACCATAGCGTTGGAGGAAGGATGGAATCTTATTGGCGGTGTGGCTGATACGTTATCAATGTCAGCTATTAAGGATCCGGACGGCATAAGGAGTGCTTCTGATATTTATGAATTTGTAGATGGCAGTTACCAATCGCCCTCGGATATAAAATCATTACAAGGGTATTGGATTCATGCAAATCAAGCGGGAGAAATTGAGATCGATCCCCAGAGTACAACTCAAAAAGAGCGACCTCAATTGGCAGCTAGTCAAATTAATACGATAACGTTTAGCATCGGTAATACTAAGCAGCAATTTTATGTATCCGAGCAGTCTTTAAGTCAGGCAGAGCGAGAACAATTTATGATGCCGCCAACAGCTCCAGAAGCAGTGCTTGACGTGCGGAGTACTGAGGGACTGCGTTTGGCTGAGGGTAGAAAAACGGAGCTGAATTTTACAGCAGGTAGCTATCCGGTAACTGTGTCGGGAAGTTCATCTAATATGGGGCATTACATCTTAAAAGGAATTACCGGTCAGGATACATTACATTATGAGATAGGAGAAAACGAGAAAGCAACTATTCAGCATCCACATGAAAAAATGGTGTTGGCAAAAGCATCAGCCGAGGCGCGGATAACGGAGCATAATCTGTTGCCGAATTATCCCAATCCATTTAATCCCGAAACTAAAATTCGATACCAGGTGGCTTCACAATCCCAGGTTACGCTGGAGGTCTATGATGTGTTGGGGAGAAGAGTACGTACGCTGGTTGATCAATCCCAAACGGGTGGTTCATATACCGTAAATTTTGATGGCCGAAATCTTTCCAGCGGTATGTATTTTATACATCTTAAGGCCGGGGAAACCGTTAAATTACAGAAGATGACGCTGATAAAATAACGCTGAGCTGTAAAAGGGATATTTGTATTCTGTTTTTTACTTTTGAAGTAATACGGCTCTATTTGTTTGCTAGAGCAAAATAAATGAAGAAATAGTAACTTAATTTGCATAACTTTTATAACTCCCTTACCCTACAAAAAATAGAAATTAAATCCATATTGAGAGGAGACCATTATGAAATTTTTTAAAAGCATTTTAGCAATTGTTGTCGTTGCACTATCAATAGGTGTTTTGCCCCAAATGAGTTTAGCGCAAACCAGTGTTGGTGCTTCGTATGAAATACGAGATGAGGATCCGCAGAATGGTTTTGGCTTGCGAGTAGAGCGTGAAATATTACAAAAGCTTCCGGTTGTAAATCTTGCTCTACGAGGTCACTTCAGCTACTTCAGCGATGAAAACAGCATTGAACGCCAAGATGGTTCTACTACCATTTCATACTCACAGGATGTTACCAATTATGATTATGGTTTAGCTGCGGTAGGTGGTGTTTCTCTCGGTTTGGTAGCTCCGTATGTTGGACTGGGTTTGGGAGCCTCAACCCTGGATGTAACTCGTGATGATTTAGGTGGAGTTTCAGCACCTCAGGAAAGCAATGATAGCTCCATTTTCTGGAATGGTTTTGTAGGAGCCAAGGTAAGTCCGATTCCTTATATTAAACCCTTTGTTGAATACCGTTTCGAAGATGTAGCTGATTATGAAGATGAATTACAGGACGTTAAAAATAGCTCGGGACGGCTTATATTTGGCGTTTCTCTGTCATTCTAACAATATACATTTATTGGAAAAGCGGACGTTATTAAAGCGTCCGCTTTTTTATTTTTGAGTATTTTAATGATTGCTAAATAAGTGTACAGTTCCTTTTTTGAATGTAAAGGACATTGGGTTTGTTATTTTAAATAGAATTGAAGGCGCTTAAATATTTTCTCCGGTACTATATATGGCAGATACTAAAACGACATATGATATTGATCTAGACAATTATGTTCTGGATGCTCCCCAGCAAGAAGATCTTGAGGAGTTGCTAAACGTATGTCGTAAAAATCTTGAAGAGGTTGATGAAAATCTGGTCTCACGAGCATTTAAACTCTGCTATGCATCTCACGAGGGTATTGAGCGCGCATCCGGTGAGCCCTATTACTATCATCCTGTAGCAGTGGCTAAAATTGTGGCATCGGAGATAAATATCGACGACGTGTCGGTCGTGGCCGCATTGCTTCATGATACCGTAGAAGATACCGAGGTAACGCTTGATGATATTAAGGAGAAATTTGGTGATACGGTATCGCATCTTATCGATGGGGTAACAAAGATTTCGGGCGTTTTTAAGAGTCGTAACACGAAACAGGCCGAAACATTTATGAAGATGCTTCTGTCGATGGCAGAAGATATCCGCGTGGTGTTAATAAAGTTTGCCGACCGGCTCCATAATATGCGTACGATACAACACCTTCCGCGCGAGAAACAGATGCAAAAGGCGACGGAGACCATGGAGCTGTATGCTCCGTTGGCCCATCGGTTTGGACTTTTTAATATCAAGAGTGAACTCGAGGACCTCTGTTTTAAGGTTATTGACCCCAACTCGTACAAGTTTATTGCACGAAAGCTGAGGGAGAAGAAAGAAGCTCGTGAAGCTTTTATCGAAGAGTTTATGGATCCCATCGAGGATGAATTGGATAATCAGGGCTTCACCTTTGAGATGAAAGGCCGTCCCAAGCATATTTATTCTATCTTTCGGAAGATGCAGCGGCAGCAAAAGCCGTTTGAAGAAATCTACGACCTTTTTGCTATCCGTATTATCCTTGAGGAACCGCATACCAAAGAGGATTGCTGGCGCGTATATTCAATTATTACGGATTGGTACACGCCTATTCCCAAACGATTTCGCGATTTTATTTCGGTACCAAAAGCCAATGGATATCAATCGCTGCATACTACGGTAATTACTAAAAAGGGACGCAAGGTGGAGGTGCAGATACGTACCCGACACATGGACGATATTGCCGAAAAGGGCGTTGCGGCTCACTGGAAATATAAAGAGGGAAAAGAGGGGGGCTCTGAAACACTGGAGAAATTCGTCCACTGGGTTCGCGATGTATTAGATAATCCTCGTCCCGATGCGGCTACTGAATTCGTCAAGGATTTTCAGCTTAATTTATACCAGGACGAGATTTATGTATTTACTCCCGATGGAGAGCTGCGAACGCTTCCGCAGGGAGCAACGCCTATTGATTTTGCTTTTGATATCCACAGTGAGATTGGAGAACGAGCCATTGCTGCCAAGGTGAATGGAAAAATGGCCCCCCTTCGTCAGAAGCTTGATATTGGTGATCAGGTGGAGATTATTACGGGTAATAAAATCAATTTAAATCCCGATTGGATTAATGATGTTGTTACCCATAAGGCGAAATCGCGTATTCGGCAGTATATCAAGCAGAAAGAGCGACAGACGGCCGATGAGGGGCGTGAGATCTGGGAGAAAAAAGCCAAACGTGGAAATATAGAAATTTCGGAGCAGGATCTTACCCGCATAGCACAAAAGCTGAATTTTGATTCCACGCAGGACCTGTTTTATGATATTGGGAAAGGAAGTTTTGATGTCAATGAGCTCTATAATGCGGTCAAGCAATTTACGAGCAAGGGACGTATTGATGAGAAAGAGGACGAGGATAAACCGGCTCCGGTCACAGAAGAGGAGATTCAGGAAACCTATATCAATGCAGCGCGATCGGTAAGTGATGAAAAGGCACTGGTTATCAATGGGGAGGTAACGAACGTTAAATACAGCTATGCCAACTGTTGTAACCCCATTCCCGGGGATGACGTGATGGGCTTTATTAGTCGAACCGGAGATGTAAAAGTACATCGCTCAAATTGCAAGAATATTCATCACCTGATACAGACCGATGGAGAACGAATTGTAGATGTTTCGTGGGCGAAAAATATAGATGCCAAATTTCTTGGGGCTGTTAAAGTTATTGGTGAAGATCGTGTAGGGATGATTAATGACATCACCGACATTCTTTCGAAATCGCTTGAGACGAATATGAAGAGTATCAACGTAAATAGTGATAGCGGAATGTTTGAAGGTATTCTTACCGTCTATGTTGATGATATTGATCATCTAGGACGTATTATCAATAAACTGCAGAAAGTGAGTGGCGTAAAAAGCGTATTCAGGTACGAATAAGTGCGTGTTTTCGTTACTACTTACAAGGCAGGATCATTTTTATCTCTGTGATAAAAGTAATATCATCAACCAAGCAAAATAGGTACTATTTTTACTGCTACCTAATGGGGTCAGTGTAAAAAAGAATATCAAACTACAGAGTTAAAAAAGATTATTTTTTATTTTTATGATAACCTATACGAAAAGAGATATCATACGGCGCGTTGCTGAGCAGATGGATGAACCGATGGTACAGACCGATCCATGGGTCAATGCCGTGTTGGATGCCTTGCGCGAAACAATGATGGACGCTGATCCAACCTGTCGGATTGAATTGAGAGATTTTGGTGTTTTTGAAGTGAAGAAGACGAAAGCGAAGCCTAAGGCACGAAATCCCCGCACAAATGAGGAGATATATGTGCCGCCGCATCGCAAAACACATTTTAAACCCAGCAAATTACTAAAAGAATTTTTAAAACAACCTCTTGATGAAGAGGAAATAGAAGAAATGGAAGATTAGCCGTGGCAGAATATGGAAGAATAATCGGTATCGATGTAGGAACGAAATGGATTGGTTTGGCTCGTACCGATTTATTAAAAACAGTAGCCAATCCCATAGGTACCTATCATGTTGATGACGTTTTTGAAGCACTAGAAGAACAGCTCGCAAGCGAAAATGTCGAGAAAATTGTAGTAGGATGGCCACTAACTCCCGAAGGGGAGGAAGGTAGAGCTATCAAAATGGTTGAGGAGTTTTTGGCCAAGCTTGAGGTAAAATTTCCTGATGTAGAAGTTGCAAAAATTGACGAGCGGTACACAACGAAAGAAGCCGTTCGTGCGATGGTTGAAGCGGGTGTTCCAAAAATGAAACGTCGTGAATCTGACCGGGTAAACCAGGCCGCTGCCGCTATTATTCTCCAAAAATATATAGAATTAGTAAAAGCAAATAATGTCCGTATTACCGATCGTTACATATGATGACGAGGTGCTTCGTAAAGAAGCCAAACCCGTCGAAGAAAATACCCCTGAACTTCAGCAGCTTATCGACGATATGTTCGATACCATGTATAATTCTGATGGAGTTGGACTGGCTGCTCCACAAATAGGTAAACTGCTTCGTATTTTTGTAGCCGATGCTGATCCTATGACCGAAGAGGAGACGGGTAATAAACATGGGCCATTAGCCCTGATTAATCCCGAAATCACCTTTGAGAGCGATCAGGAAACGACTATGGATGAAGGATGTTTGAGTATTCCCGGTGTTAATGCTTCGGTTACTCGTCCCGAAAAAATAGTGGTAAAGTATTTGGATCGGGATTTTAACGAGAAGGAATTGGAAGTTGACGGTTGGTTGGCTAGAGTTATTCAGCACGAAACAGATCACCTGGACGGCATCTTATTCTTAGATTATCTCTCCATATTCAAACGTAAATTGTTAAGTTCCAAGCTCAAAGAAATTGACGAGGGACGTGCCGAAATAGATTATCCCACCGTTCCCAAAAAGCAAAAGGCCAAATAGAGGGTATTTATGCGCATTGTTTTTATGGGATCCCCTGATTTTGCCATCCCCAGCCTAGAACGTCTCTATGAATCTGATCATGAAATTGCCGCGGTAGTAAGTAATGTTGATAAGCGACGGGGACGCCGGGTAAAACCAACGGCCGTTAAGAAAAGGGCGATGGAGCTTGATCTGCCAGTTATCGAAGTGGAGGAACTTGACGATCCTGATTTTTATGATTCCTTGAATGTATTAGAAGCAGATCTTTTTGTAGTCGTTGCATTTCGCATTTTACCAACTGATATTTTGGAGCTACCGACGAAAGGATCTATCAATCTTCACGCGTCCTTACTACCCAGGTATCGGGGAGCGGCCCCCATTCACTGGGCCATTATAAATGGAGAAGACAAGACGGGCTGTACGGTTTTCTTTTTGGATGAAGACGTAGATACCGGAAATATTATCACCCAGCGAGCGACAGCTATTGGTCCCAACGAAACGACAGGTGATGTCTATAAACGTCTTAAGGAAATGGGAAGTGAACTGTTATTGGAGGCTGTTGATCAGATAGATCGTGATACTTATGAGTTGCAGAAGCAGAATCATGATGAGGCAACACCGGCTCCTAAACTGTTTACCGAAGATTGTAAGATTGATTTTAACAAAAGGGCCGAGGAAGTTCACAATAAGATTCGTGGACTAAGTCCCTTTCCTACTGCTTGGGCTGTACTCGATGATTTGAAATTTAATATGTACCGGTCAGAAATTGGCCCTTCTTTACAATTGGCGCCGGGACGACTGCAAATGCATGATGATGAATTAGTTGTTGGTTGCAAAGAAGGCAGTGTTGTGTTGAAAGAAGTTCAGCTGGAGGGCAAAAATAGGATGAGTGGAAAGGATTTTATGAACGGTTATAGTGGTCATGGGATGCTCCATTAAAATATCCTAAACCGGAAATTTATATTGACAAATAATCAGATAATTGTCATATAATTCTATTCACTTTTATCCTGCAATAAAACTATAGTTAATATGGAGTTATCACCATTTCTGGATGCCGCTAAAAAGGGAGACCTATCTCAGCTAAAAAAGCTAAGAGATGGAGACTATGACATTAATGATACTGCCAAGAATGGTGTCACGGCTTTGATATTGGCAGCTGAAAATAATCATGCTGATGTTGTAGAGTATCTGTTAACCGAGGGAGCGGATGTAACTGCTTCAACGTCGATGGGTGGTACAGCTGTAAGCAGGGCTGCAGAAGGGGGATACACAGATGTGATTCAAATGCTGCTTAACCATGGAGCACAAGCCGGTGATATTGCGCTTATTGCTGCGGCACGAGAAGGAAATTTGGAAGCCGTTAAGTTACTCATTGAACAAGGAGCCAATGTTAATGCCCAACAGCGTTGGGGACTCACCCCCTTGATGCTTGCTGCTCGAGAGGGACACGTGGATATTGTTGGTTATCTGTTGGATAACAAGGCAAAGATTAAAGTAAAAGATAAAAATGGGAATTCGGCTTTGACTCTGGCATTGGATAATGACCATACTGAGGTTGCAAGTCAATTGCGGCGTGCCGGGGCCAAAACCGATGCAGGAAAAAATGCAGAAGAGACCGACCTAGAGGACGAGGACTCCGACGATCTTATTGATACCGATGATTTTAATGATCTTATAGATGAAGAAGAAGTTCCCGAGGACATCGATCTGGATGAAGATTAAAAGGTAATTTAATTTAGGAATAGTTTACAAAAGATCGTTTGAACTCTTATTTTTAGTTGAAATTTAATAACGCGCGATTTCTTATCGCGAGAACTTTAATGTAGTAACGAAAAGGTTACAATTTATGAGTAAAATTAATATTGGTATTAATGGTTTCGGGCGCATAGGAAGGTTGGTGACGCGATCTATTATGGCGTACCACAAAGATGAAATTAATATTGTTGGCGTTAATGATTTGATGGATGCGGAGACGCTTGCCTATCTCTTCAAACGTGATTCAGTTCATGGTACCTATGATGGAGAGGTGAGTTATACCGATGACAGTATTACGATTGATGGAATGGAGATTGGTATTTCATCTGAAAAAGATCCCACAAACTTGAAGTGGGGAGAGCGTAGTGCCGATATTATTGTTGAATCAACGGG
Source organism: Fodinibius sp. (assembly GCA_041642355.1). GTDB lineage: Bacteria > Bacteroidota > Rhodothermia > Balneolales > Balneolaceae > Fodinibius. The sequence goes on from JBEPWP010000013.1 coordinate 9,796, forward strand.
GTTGTTCCGTACCAAAGATGCCGCTTCCAAACATCTGGAGGCCGGTGCTGAAAAAGTGATTATTTCGGCTCCTGCCAAAGGAGACAAAGATGTAAAAACGGTAGTATTGGGAGTCAATGAAGAGATTATTGATGACGATACTCAAATCTATTCCAACGCAAGTTGTACGACCAATTGCCTGGCTCCGATGGTCAAGGTATTGAATGATTCGTTTGGCCTTCAAAAAGGATTTATGACGACAACGCATGCATACACCGGAAGCCAGAATATTCTGGACGGTCCACACAAAGATCCTCGACGTGGACGTACGGCCGCACATAATATTGTCCCTACTACAACAGGCGCTGCACAGGCAGTAGAGCTGGTACTTCCCGAATTGGAAGGAAAGCTGGACGGAAGTGCTATTCGTGTTCCAGTACCTGATGGATCGCTGACTGATCTTACGGCCACTTTAGATCAAGATGTGACCGTTGAGGAGGTTCATGAAGCGTTTAAAAATGCTGCAGAAGGACCGATGAAGGGAGTACTCCAGTATACCGATGAGGAGCTGGTTTCTACCGACATCCTTACCAATCCACACTCATGCATTTATGACAGCGGATTTACCAAGGCTAACGGAAACTTGGTTAAAATTCTTGCCTGGTACGATAACGAGGCAGGATATTCTGCTCGTACCGCTGATTTGATTACCAAGATTGCATAGTTCTAAAACTAAGATATAGTCCACTTCTGAAGTGGGCTATATCTCAATTTAATTAATTTTATTTCGGGACGTAGCGCAGTCCGGTAGCGCACTTCGTTCGGGACGAAGGGGTCGCTGGTTCAAATCCAGTCGTCCCGACAACCAAGGTCAGATTATATTCTGGCCTTTTCTTTTTAATGGAATCAGTTGAAGCTTATGATTGATTGGAAGAAAGTTAATGAATACGCAGGAAAAGGAACCCCAAAACCACCTAGAAGGGTTGAAAAGTCAGAAGAAGAATGGAAGAAAGAACTTACTGAAGAACAATTTTATGTAACTCGGAAGCATGGTACGGAGCGACCGGGAACAGGAGAATATTGCGAAAGCCATCAGCCAGGTTTGTATGCTTGCGTATGTTGCGGTACCGAATTGTTTGATTCCTCAGAAAAGTTTGCCTCCGGATCGGGTTGGCCCAGTTTTACTGAGCCGGTGAGTAATAACGTGGTGAAATATGAAGAAGATTACAGCCACGGTATGCAGCGAATCGAGGTGTTATGCAATGTTTGCGATGCCCATCTCGGTCACGTCTTCCCCGATGGTCCTAAACCCACCGGGTTAAGATATTGTGTTAATTCAGCTTCGCTACAGCTTGTAGAAAAGGCTGATTAGGATTTTATTTCGTAGCTGTAGGAGATCTCAGATCCTTTTTCGAGTGCCTTTGAAACTGAACAGTACTTGTCGAGTGACAGGTCAATGGCCCGTTTCACTTTTTTATCTTCAAGATCACCGGTAAAAATAAAGTTTAGGTGGATGGTTTTGAATTCAGAATAGGTGCCCACGGATTGGCGATCACCATCAATAACAACTTGAAGATCTTGTAGCGGTTGTTTTTGTTTTTCAAGAATTCCAATAATGTCGATGGCACTGCATCCGCCAATACCTGCAAGTAACAGTTGCATGGGACTAAATCCTCCTTCTAGTCCTCCAATTTCGTTTGTCCCATCCATACGGATTTTTCCGCCCTCTTCGTTTTGGGCTTCCATGTGCAGGTCTTCAAGATGATCGATTGTAATTTTCATAACGATTTGTTTTGCTGAAAATTTGCTGCTCAAAGTACAAAAACACGGCTATATAGCAAAGTATGGGTAAATGTTTTTAAAATGATAATGTGAGAGCTTGCTTTCTTGTATAGTTCTTTTAATTTGCAGCGAATCAATTTAGAAATAACGGGGGATATCGTGAGCGACGAATCAAAGAACTTTATACCGTATGTGCGGGCAGAGGATGATTATCCGCAAATAACATTTAAAGCTGTAATACTTGGGATATTGCTTTCTGCCATTTTGGCCGGAGCCAATGCTTACTTGGGACTTAAAGTAGGGATGACGGTTTCAGCCTCTATCCCGGCGGCCGTTATCTCAATGGCTGTTCTTAAACTTTTTAAACGGTCAAATATCCTGGAAAATAACATTGTGCAGACCGCGGCTTCTGCCGGTGAATCATTGGCGGCGGGTGTTATTTTTACGTTGCCGGCCCTCATACTGCTTCGTTATTGGTCTGATTTCCCCTTCCTCGATACGATGGCTATAGCCATGTTTGGCGGAGTGCTGGGGGTTCTGTTTACGATTCCGTTGCGGCGCGCTCTTATTATTGAAAAGAAACTCAAATTTCCGGAAGGGGTAGCCACCGGTGAGGTATTGAAAGCGGGAACCGAAGGCGGTAAAGGGATTGTGCAGATTGCCTGGGCCGGCCTCGCTGCGGCATTATATAAACTGGGACAAACAGGCTTGAAGCTATTTTCAGGATCCGTAAGTGGTTCAGTAACGGCCGGCAAATCAATCTTTGGGATGGGAACCGAGTTGTCGGTAGCCTTACTTGGGGTTGGTTACATCGTAGGATTAAACATAGCAGTGCTCGTTTTTGCCGGTGGACTTATCTCCTGGTTGTTTGGGATACCGCTCTATATGGCATTTGCGAATCCTGCAGAGCTTGCCGAGGTGGTAGGCAATATGAGCGGTTACGATGCAGCTCTTGAGGTGTGGAGTCAAAAGATTCGATATATGGGCGTAGGAGCAATGGTGGTAGGGGGTGTTTGGGCCCTTATATCACTAGCAAAACCGCTTCGTGATGGTATTTTATCATCTTGGGAAGCGGTTAAAAAAGCCCGCTCAGGAGAAAGTGCCGACATTCCCCGAACCGAGCGAGATATGCCGATTAACTATGTATTGTGGGGTATTATTGGGTTGGGGATTCCCATCTTCATTGTCTTTACCCAGGTAATTGACATGGCACATCTGCCTGTCAGCAGCGGGCTTTACTGGACAACAATGTCAATAGGAGTGGTGTTTTCGTTGGTTGCGGGATTTTTATTTGCATCCGTTGCCGGATATATGGCCGGTTTGGTTGGGTCGTCAAATAATCCAATATCAGGAGTGACCATTGCTACAATACTGGCAACTTCTCTGATTTTATTAGCGCTGTTGGGAACGCAGATCGATTTTTCTGTTGATACTGAACGTGCGCAAGCGGCTGCAGCCGCTGCCATTGTTGTGGGGGCGATGGTTGCCTGTGCGGCGGCTATTGCCGGTGATAACATGCAGGATTTGAAGGCGGGTCAGTTGGTGGGATCAACCCCCTATAAACAGCAGATTATGCAGATTGTGGGGGTTGTTTCAGCGGCACTGGTGATTGCACCAATTTTAAGTTTGCTGTTTAACGCTTATGGATTAGGAGGGGTGTTACCGCGTGAAGGGATGAGTTCTTCAGAGATGCTCAGCGCCCCACAGGCAACACTGATGCAATCAGTGGCCGAGGGCGTTTTTGCCCGAAACCTGGAATGGAATATGATATGGATTGGGGCGGTTATTGCCGTAGCTATTATTATTCTAGATAAGGTATTGGAAGCTAAGAACTTTGAGTTTCGAACGCCTGTACTTGCTGTTGCGGTCGGAATTTATCTGCCGCTGGAACTTACGGTACCTATTTTTATCGGTGGTATGATTGCGTGGTGGGCTGGCCGAATGGTTACAAACCGTGCCCTTAAAGAAGGTACTGACGTTAAAGAGGCACAAACTAAAGCTGAACGCCGTGGGTTACTGTTTTCGTCAGGACTTATTACCGGTGAGGCATTAATCGGGATTGTATTGGCTATTCCATTTGCCATTCAGGAAAGTACGGATGCACTGCGGTTAGTTCCTGAATCATTTGCGCCTTATGCAGATTGGCTGGGAGCTCTGGCAGCAGTATTTTTCATTATCTGGTTATATAAAGTAGCGGTTAAGAAGTAATTAAAACATCAACATAAATGGGGAAAAGGATGAAACAGCATACAATAATAGTTGGATTGATATTGCTATTGGGGATTGGTTGTGAGCAGAAAATGTCGGATTCTGAAACTGAAGAGACTGTCCCGGAGCCACAGTACTCACTTTCTGCTGATCAAACACATAGTTATTGGAGCAGCACAATTGAACCGTTAATTAGAGTAGAATCGGGATCGGTCATTGAGGTACGTACGGAAGAGGCATCTGATCAGCAGCTTAATCCTGAATCAACGGTCGAGGATGTCAAAAACCTGAGTTTTGATCCCATTCATCCACTTACGGGACCGGTTTATGTAGAGGATGCAAAGCCCGGGGATATCTTGAAAGTAAAGCTCCATAAAATTGAGCTGGGTAGCTGGGGCTGGACGGGTATCATCCCTGGATTTGGATTCCTGTCTGATGAGTTTGATGAACCCTGGATTAAGACATTTGAGTTTGACGCAAATTCAAATACGGCTTCTTTTTCTGATGGTATTAATATCCCGTTAAAACCATTTCCGGGCGTAATGGGTGTAGCACCAGATACGGAAGAAGAGCTTTCAACGGTACCGCCCCGAGCTAATGGCGGTAATATGGATGATCCAAATATGACAGAAGGGACCACTGTTTATTTTCCCGTTCAGGTTGAAGGGGCCTTATTTTCTATCGGGGATACCCACGCATCGCAGGGACACGGGGAGGTCTGTGGTACGGCTATTGAGGCACCTATGCGGATTGTGTATGAGGTTGAGGTGATTAAGGGTGGCCGCGAAATCCAGGAGCCGCAGTACGAAACCGATGACTATTATGCGGTTACCGGTTATGGAGAAAGTATTGATGAGGCAGCAAAGAAAGCGACCCGCTATATGATTGATTATCTGGAAACTGAACACGGTATGGACCGTAATGATGCCTACGCATTGGCTTCTCTGGCTGGAGATCTGAAAATTGCCGAGGTTGTTGACGTACCACATATGCTAGTGTCGATGCACATGTCGAAAGAGGTTTTAGGTGTCAAGTGATTTTACCTTTATCGGATAGCTGGCTTTGCTATCCGATGAATAATTAACATGTATTAATTGCTGTGGCGTTTTTTAAGATTCTCAACAATGGATTGGAGTGGTACGCCTTTGGCGACTAACAATACTAGCAGGTGGTAAATGAGATCGGAGACTTCATCTATTAAGCTATGGTCTTTATTTTTAGCTTCAATAACGGTTTCAACGGCTTCTTCACCTACTTTTTGGGCAATTTTATCGATCCCATCCTTAAAAAGAGAGGTGGTATACGAACCTTTTGGCATCTGTTCTTTCCGGCTGATGATTACATCTTCAAGATCGCTTAAAAAGGTGAGGTCAGCTTTGGGTTTAAAATCTTTTTGATAAAAACAGGATTGTTCACCGGTGTGACAGGTGGGACCATGCGGCTTGGCTAAAATCAACAATGTATCATTATCGCAATCTTGTTGTAGATCGACAACATCAAGATAATTGCCGGAGGTTTCGCCCTTGGTCCACAAACGTTGCTTGCTACGACTAAAAAACGTAACGCGCTTCTCATCCAGTGTTTTTTGCAGGGCTTCTTTGTTCATATATCCAAGCATTAATACTTGAAAGTTATCTGCGTCTTGGATAATAGCGGGAATGAGTTCGTTTCCTTTTTCAAAATCAAGGGTATCGATGTCAATCATAATAGTAAATCTGGTGGTCGATCAATTAATTTGTTTTGCGAACAGGTATATCAGCAGTGGCTAATTCTTGTTTTAAATCATTGATACCAATTTCCTGAAAGTGGAAGATGCTGGCGGCTAACACCGCGTCGGCACCGCCTTTGTTAATGGCATCAATGCAGTGCTGCTTGGTTCCGGCACCGCCGCTGGCAATAACGGGAATAGTCGTAAAGTCGTTGACTTTTTGGAGCAGTTCGAGGTCGAAACCTTCCTTGGTGCCGTCCTGATCCATGCTCGTAAGGAGAATTTCGCCCGCACCACGTTTTTCAACTTCTTGAATCCACTTGAGAGCATTTTTCCCAGTATTCTTGGATCCGCCGGAAATAAAAACAATCCACTGATTATCAATTCGCTTGGCATCAACGGCGGCTACAATACATTGTGATCCAAATTGATCTGCGGCTCGGTTGATTAAATCTGGATCTCGAACAATGGCGCTGTTCAATGATACTTTATCGGCTCCGGCATGCAGCAGTTCAGCTATTTGTTTGGTACTGTTAATCCCCCCGCCAACGGTAAACGGTATATCGATTTCACGGGCAATTTTTTGGACAAGATCTACCAGTGTTTTTCGCTTTTCTTTGGTAGCGGTAATATCCAGAAAAACCAGCTCGTCGGCACCTTCATCCGAATATCGGCGCGCCAATTCTACCGGGTCGCCGGCGTCGCGCAGCCCTTCAAAGTTGACGCCCTTTACGGTTCTGCCATCTTTGATATCCAGGCAGGGAATAATTCGTTTTGCAAGCATGAAAATGTTGGAATAAATAATTGGATCTGTTGAACCCAAATATAGAAAAACTTATGGTAAGGCCTTAGTTGGGAATTTATTAGAGAAGTAAAACAATGTTAGGAATAGGATCTGTGAATGTCGTAAATCTTCAATATTTTCACGGATCAATTTTGAATAATAAGTGATCTAAATGGCTGAGAATATTTTTGAGACTACGCAAGAGAAGATAGAGGAACGAGGTTTTACCATTGTTGACAAAGATTGGAATAGGCCGTGGGGTGGGTTTTTTGTGATTGATGAAGACCAGGCGTCCCAATTTGCTAAAACGTATTTTGGGAAAGAGGATATTGATGACCTTAAAATAACAGGAAAATTAAGTCCCAAAGTGTTGCTGGTACAACCCGAAAAACGGCTTTCTTGGCAGTATCATCACCGTCGTTCTGAAATTTGGAGAGTGCTTGAAGGCCCGGTTGGGGTTATCACCAGCGATACAGATGAACAGGGAGAGGTAGAAACGTTAGAGTCTGGGGAATTTATTAGACTAAAGCAGGGCGAACGTCACCGATTGGTGGGATTGGAAGAGTGGGCCATTCTTGCAGAAATTTGGCAGCACACTGATCCGGAAAACCCGTCGGATGAGGAAGATATTATACGAGTGCAAGACGATTTTGGCCGGTAGGTACTACTATTCTGAATGATATGTTTGCATCTCCTCCAGGGACAGGGCACCTTCGTAATAGGCTCGTCCCACGACTACTCCGTATTGATTTTGTTCGGATAGTGCTTGTAAATCCTTAGCGCCTGAAACACCGCCCGAAGCAATGAAATTAAGCTTTGGAAACTGTTCGGAAAGCTCTTCGTATAGATTAATATTGGGTCCTTCAAGCGTACCGTCTTTAGAGATATCTGTGCATAAAACGGTGGAAAGTCCACGATCGGTCATTGGTTTTAAAAAGTCATTCAATGATTGATCGATTGTTTTTAACCATCCTCCGTAAGCGACCTTACCGTCTTTGAGGTCCATCCCCAGGATTGCCCGGTCGCCATAATCTTGAAGCACATTTAACCAGTCATCGGGATTCTTAACGGCCATAGAGCTGCAAATGATGTTTGATATGCCTTGTTCAAGCAACATTTTTGCATCCCCATAACTGCGAATGCCCCCTCCGGTTTGTACAGAGATATCGAGTTCGCTGATGATTGCTTTGATATGTTTTAGGTTGACAAATTTTCCTTCTTTGGCCCCATTTAAATCAACAATGTGAATGTGGCTAAATCCGGCCTCTTTGAACTTTTTGGCTTCTTCGGTGGGATTATCATTGTAAACAGTAGCCTCATCGTAATCGCCCTTGTGTAGGCGTACAACCTTTCCATCAAGCAGATCAATAGCGGGAATTACTTTCATCGGGATGAAATTCAATTAAAATTTGCTCGTGAAGGTAACCAAATAGGGTGACAGTTGACAGCGATACATTATGACAGTGAGTAATATCAGTATTTAAAGTAATGTTCGGACAGCGAGTTGATGTCTTAAAATTTAAAATCAATATTAGCTGATAGCTGTCAATAAGACCACTTAAGTCTGAAGAAGAAGAGGTTTGGAGTTGGTACTGTCTGGTGAAATACGGACCCTTTCAACAGTTGTGACAAAAGTAGAAAATCGATGTCTTCGGTTACAGATATGGAAACTTGCGGAATGGCGATAAATACTGATCGGTCAAAACTGCCCAT
>JBEPWP010000014.1:0-17861 GCA_041642355.1 Fodinibius sp.
TGGGAGCCTCACTGGGTATTTGGGATTCTTGGCTTCCACCCAAACAAGCTACGGATGTAAGTGTTGTTCGATCGCTCGCACAGCAGGGAGGTGGCACAGCCAATACTGGAGAAGAAAAAAATTGGACTAGCAACTATGATGAGGCCCGTCAGATAGCCCAAGAAGAAAACAAACCGGTCTTTATAGACTTCACAGGCTATACTTGTACCAACTGCAGGGCTATGGAAGCAAATGTTTTTCCACTCGAGGAAATTCAAAAACGATTTGCAAAAATGCAGCAAGTGCGTTTATATACGGATGACGGTTCTGAGGGACCGGCAAATCAAAAGTTTCAATTTGAATTGACCGGAACAGTGGCATTACCTACTTATGTTATTGTTAATCCAGAAAGTGAAAAAATTCTGGATCAACTTGTAGGATATGCCAATAAAGAAAAGTTTCAGCAATTTTTAGATTCAGGACTTCAACGGTTTGAACAATCTAACGACAATTTTAGTGCAGGAAATCTTTGATAGGAACTTCATTTCGTTAAATAGTTTAAAAATACTATCTAATTAAGAAAATGTAGCTTTCTATCTTTGACATTTTAGACAAAATGATCTATCATTTTGCATCTTTACAAGTCCTTATAAACAGTTAATAAATAATTTAATCGGAGTAATCGTATGACATCGTCTATAGCTCTCTTTTTCCTTCAAGCAGGAGTAGACCAAGGATTTTTTAATGTTCTCGTAGAAAAATTTAACGAAGGTAATGAGGGTGGGTTCATGTGGCCGGTCCTTGTCGCCCTAATTCTTGGATTGGCAATCTTCTTGGAGCGAATTATCACCCTTAACTTAGCAGATATTGATACACGTAAATTCATTGTTGATGTGCAAGAAGCACTTCAAGAAGGCGGCGTACCGGCAGCCAAAGAACTTTGTGCAGAAACTAGAGGCCCGGTAGCTTCAGTTTTCCAAGCTGGATTAATGCGTGTTGATGAAGGTGTTGAAGCAGCCGAAAAAGCCATTTCATCATATGGTTCTATTGAAATGAGTTTCCTTGAACGGGGTTTGGTATGGCTATCATTATTTATTGCCATTGCACCAATGCTCGGTTTCCTCGGAACAGTAGTAGGTATGATTCAGGCATTTGATGCCATTGAACAGGCCGGTGACATTTCGCCTACCCTTGTAGCTGGTGGTATTAAGGTTGCACTTTTGACAACTGCCGCTGGTCTTCTTGCAGGTATTATCCTTCAGGTGGGATATAACTATTGTGTCTCTAAGATTGATCGCCTCATTTCAGAGATGGAAGAAAGCTCTATTACCCTGATCGATTCTATTGTAATGCTTAAAGAAGGTGAGCAGATTGTTGACACTTCTGGAGACTCTGAATAAGAATTCTAGAAACTCAACATTTCACCCATATTTTAATAATAGTATAAGATTATGATTGTAAACATAGCATTAGGATTAGGTCTCGGTTTAGTTGGACTTGGAGTACTGGGAATGATTGTTTCCGGTATTAGAAGTGTAATGAAGGGAAAGCAGGATATTAAAAAGATTATCACAATGCTTGTTCCTTTCGTTGTATTCGGTGTAGCATATGGGATTGCAGGTTCGATAACAGAAGCTGCAATTGGAACCATGTTATTCATGATGGGTGCAATGGTATTACTTATTGCACTTACCGGAATGCGCACCACATTTAATCTATAATATTTTTTAAAGAGGCTAAGCGATGTTTGATAACAAAAGAGACAGAGAAGATCCCGATGCAGGTAGTGCGGGAATGGCAGATATTGCCTTTCTTTTGCTGATTTTCTTCTTGCTTGTAACCACGATTGATGTTGATACCGGTATAGGTCTTCAGTTGCCGCCTGCCCCTGAAGAAAACCAAGAACCGCCACCCATTAAAGAACGTAACTTGCTGAATATTTTGGTTAATTCTCAAGGTATGGTTTTAATGGATGAGGAACCTACTCCCGTTAATCAGGTAAAGCAAAAGGTAAAGGAATTTATTACTAATCGGGGGGAAGATCCTGAATTATCCGATTCTCCGGATAAAGCTATTGTGTCAATTAAAACGGATAGGGCAACTCCCTATAACGTATATATTGATATGCTTGATGAGGTAATGGGGGCTTATGCCGAATTACGGAATCAAGCTGCACAGTCGCAATTTGGCAGGAATTATGGCCAATTAGAGGATGATAGCGAGCAACAACAAGCTATTCAGGATATGTATCCGAAGAAAATTTCAATCGCAGAGCCCAATCAATAAAAGAATTTAACTATGGGACATTTTGAAAAGAAATCTGCAAACACCAGTCAGGAAATTCCTACATCGGCAATGCCTGACGTTGTATTTATGTTGCTCATCTTTTTTATGGTGACAACAGTTCTGCGCGAAGTAACTTTGCAGGTTCAAGTTGATTATACTCGTGCAGAGAATATTGAAAAGATTGAACAAAAACGTCTTGTCAGTTACATATACGTAGGACCGGAAAAGCTCCAGGGCAACCGTGTAGGTTCCTCCAAAATTCAGATCGATGATGCAATCATCGAAGATGTTGGAGCTGTACAACAATTGATGTATGACAAGCTGAAAGAAGAACCCCGTCTTATTGTGTCACTCCGTGTGCATGATGAAACTGAGTTTGGAATCGTAACGGATATTCAAGAAGAACTCAGAGATGCCGGAACACTTCGTATCAATTACTCTACAAAGCAGGAACAGTAAAAAATATCAATAAAATTGTTTTAAAAAGGCAAGTACACACTGTGTGCCTGCCTTTTTTATTTATATAAGTATTATGGATAAAGATTCTTTTCGTTCTATACAATCCATTGGCCGTACACAGCTCATTGACGAATTGATGGAACATGCAACTTTTGAGAAACCATCAGTTCTAAAAAGTTACGGTGATGACACGGCCGTGCTAGAAAATGGGGACAAACTACAATTATTGACCTCCGAAACGTTTATGGAAGGTGTTGATTTTGATCTCACCTACTTTCCATTGCATCATTTGGGGTATAAAATCGCCGTAGCAGTCGTAAGTGATGTTTATGCTATGAATGGCGAACCAGAAGTTATCTTAGTCAATTTGGGAGTGCCCAATAAGATTTCTGTAGATATGCTTAAAGAGGTTTATAAAGGGATCGAGGCGGCCTCTAAAGATTTTGAATTTCAAATTGTTGGTGGAGATTTAACAGCATCACACCAAATATTGAGTGCCAGTGTCAGCTGTTATGGAAGGGTTGATCCCCAAAAAATAACCTATCGAAAAGGTGCACAAAAAGATGATGCAATTTGTGTAACTGGGGATCTTGGGGGAGCTATTGCAGGGCTCCGTATACTTATGCGTGAAAAGGAGTATTGGGAAGAGCAGGGGGCTAAACAGGCGTTTGAACCCGAATTGGATGAATATGAATATGTAGTAAAACGTCAACTTGTTCCCATTGGACGTAAAGATTTTATTGAAAAAATTGATGATTTAGATATTGTTCCTTCTGCAATGATTGATGTTACACAGGGACTTGTAAGTGAATTAAAGCATTTAGCCCAATCTTCGGGAGTTGGAGCACATATTTATGGCGCAACCATTCCAATTTCACTAAAAACACGTCACGTTGCAGATGAGATGAAAGAAGACGTAGATAAATATGCACTTTATGGTGGAGAAGATTTCGAACTCATGTTTACGTTGCCAGAACCTGACGTCGAAAAGTTAACGGATGAGTTTTCTGATTTTGCTGTTATTGGTAAAATTATTGATCAAGAAGAAGGGGTAAAAATGCAGCAGCCAGAAGGAGATATGATTCTCTTTGATGAACCCAATGATTAACAGCTAAATATTTTGTCAAATAAGTTTTAAAGCCGACCGTTTAAATGGTCGGCTTTTGCTATTTATTTTATATCTACGGAGACAGAATTTATAACCAAGCAAATACGCAGAACAGTAATATTTGCCGTATATTATAATCTTATTGAATGATTAATTGAGTATTTATACATGTCAGAGAATAAAAAGAAACCTCAAGATAAGAAGGGAGATTCTAAGAATCCGTTAGTGGGATCAGATAACGCTCCCAAATTTCCCATTTGGATTTATGTAGTCCTTTTGTTGGTATTGCTTGGAATTCAGTTTTATTTCATGAATCCTGATGCAGGAAATAAAATTAAATACAGTACTTTTCTTGAGTATGTTGAAAAAGGATACGTTGAAGAAATTACGATAAAAAATGGCACTTATATCAACGGAGGCTATACCCAAAAAGCTGTAGAGGAAGGTATTATTAATCCCCTAGAGGAGACCGAAGAAGAGTGGACCCTATCAAGTACTCCTCAAGGAAATCGGTTCACGACCACCATGCTAGAAGGGGATGAAATTCGTCCCATTTTGGATGAATACGATGTAGCTTATGATGTGCAAATTGAGGAGGACTGGTTCAGTGGAATTTTAATTTGGCTGATACCAATAGGTCTGGCCATAATTTTTTGGATTTATATTTTCCGAAGAATGAATCCCGGTCAACAAGTTCTAAGTATTGGTAAGAACAAAGCCTCCTTATACGATAAACAAGCAGAAAATCAGGTTTCATTTAAAGACGTTGCCGGCCTTGAAGAAGCCAAGGGAGAGGTAGAAGAGGTTGTGGAATTCCTTAAAAATCCCCAGAAATTTACAAAATTAGGTGGTACACTTCCGAAAGGAGTTCTGTTGGTTGGTCCCCCTGGGACAGGTAAAACATTGTTAGCAAAAGCAACAGCCGGTGAAGCTGATGTTCCATTCTTCAGTTTAAGTGGTTCTGATTTTGTTGAAATGTTTGTAGGAGTTGGTGCTGCCCGGGTTCGTGATCTGTTTAAGCAGGCCAAAGAAAAAGCGCCTTGTATTATTTTTATTGATGAAATTGATGCCATTGGACGCACTCGCGGCAAGGGTATGCAAATGGGATCGAATGATGAGCGAGAAAATACCCTGAACCAGTTACTTAGTGAAATGGATGGTTTTAATACCGATAAAGGAGTTATCATTTTAGCCGCAACCAACCGTCCTGATGTACTCGATTCAGCGTTGCTCCGTCCCGGTCGATTTGATCGTCAAATTCTAATCGACAAACCCGATCTTAATGGCCGAGTAGAAGTCCTAAAAGTTCACACTCGAAATCTCAAGCTTTCTGATGATATCGATTTAAAACTGCTTGCTTCTCAAACGCCGGGCTTTGCCGGGGCGGAACTTGCCAACCTTTGTAATGAAGCTGCTCTAATGGCCGCACGCAGAGGAAAAGAAGCTGTAGAAATGGAGGACTTCCAGGATTCTATTGAGCGTGTTATTGCGGGACTTGAGAAAAAGAATAAGCTTATAAGTCCTAAAGAAAGAGAGATTGTAGCCTACCATGAATCGGGCCATGCTATTGTGGGATGGTACCTTGAACATACCGATCCGGTACTAAAAGTAAGTATTGTTCCCCGTGGGCTAGCAGCATTGGGTTATACCCTGCAAACACCACTTGAGGATCGTTTTTTAATGACGACCGAAGAGCTGAACGATAAAATTTGTGCATTACTGGGAGGACGCATAGCGGAAGAAATTGTATTTGGTCGTATCTCAACAGGAGCTCAAAATGATCTTGAACGCATTACCAATATGGCGTTTGCTATGGTTGCCGAGTATGGTATGAGTGAGGAGCTGGGTTATCTTTCCTTAAAAGACTCTCAGAATCCCGAAAATAGTTACGGGTTCAATAAAAAATATTCCGAGCAGACAGCCCAGAAAATTGATGCTGCTGTCCGTGAGATTATCCGGCAAAATTATGAGCGCACTAAAGCGCTATTAATAGAACAGAATGATAAACTCGAGAAAATGGCCAAAACGCTTCTTGATAAGGAGGTGCTTGATCATAATGATCTAAAGGATTTGCTCGGTGATCATCCGGAAGGAAAATATCCCGAGGGTATTTTTGCTCATGAGAAACAAGAGACGCATGAAAACGGCAAAGACAAATCAATAAAAAAAGAAGCCGAGGAAACAGGAGAAGAATCCAACGAAAATGAAAATACGACTACTGATTCCAATTCATCCTAATCTATAGGGAGACTCTATGTGATGATTATTCCGATCTTAACAATTTGTTAAAGGAACGATAACAAAGCCGTAACGATGGCATAACAATTCAGCAATGTTAGTGTGCTATCCTTGACATGAAATATTAAGGATAACCCGAACATAATCAGCACACTTATGTTGGATTTTTTAAATCTCCCTTTCTTAAAAAAGCTTGCTGTAATTACAGTTTTAATTTGCAGTATCAGCTCTACAAGTAGTGCCCAATCAAATACAGGAAAAATCACCGGAATAGTGGTAGATGCCAGGACCGGTGAAGCAGTTATTGGCGCGAACGTTGCCATTGAAGGCACTACAAACGGCGCCGCTACTGATATTGATGGCAAGTTTACCATCAGAGGAATAGCGCCGGGCACTTATATAATTACTGTTTCATTCATTTCCTATGCCAAAAAGCGTATAACCGAAGTTTCAGTTAGCTCTGAGGAAACCACCAATTTGGATATTTCCATGGATCCCAAAACGGTTGGGATGGAAGAGGTCACCGTAACAGCTGGAGCATTAAGTAATAGCGAAGCTGGTTTGCTGGCAATGCAGCGCAAGGCAGCAGCTTTTCAGGATGGTCTTTCTTCCGAGTTTATCAGCAAATCTGGAGATGGAAATGTAGCATCGGCGATGAAGCGGGTGACCGGAGTTACGCTTATGAACGGCAAGGATGTTTTCGTGCGCGGGCTCGGTAATCGTTACAGTAATGTACAGCTTAATGGGGCACCAGTTCCGTCTACCAGTCCTACAAAAAAAGAGGCTCCAGTAGATTTAATAAATAGCAGCTCCGTAGACAACATCGTTGTGCAAAAGACCTTTACACCTGATCAGTCTGGGGAATTTTCAGGCGGATCGGTGCAGATTACCTCCAAGCAATTTCCCGAAGAGCAAAATATTGGGTTTTCTTATTCCACGAGTTATAACAGCATATCCACATATAATAACACGCTGGGCTACTCCGGAAGCTCTACCGATTTTCTGGGCTTTGATAACGGTAAAAGAAGTCTGCCATCTGTGCTTAGAAATGATCGGCTTACTCTAGAAAATGAAAAGCAGTCAGTGAATGCTCTTCACCGAGATTGGGCACTCAATAGTAATAGGCAAGCTATTCCGTCTCAGAAGTTTGAATTAAGCTATGCTGATCAGTTTAATGAGACCCATCTACCTATTGGTATCGTGTCAAACTTCAGCTACAAATATGATCGGGATTACCAACCCGATCGACAATATCGTGTTATCCAAAGCTATAACCGAGAAGCGGATCAAAATATATTAAATGCAGATTATACAAGTAGCACAGGGACCGAAAGTGCAACGCTTAGCGGAATGTTGAATGTGTTTGCAAAACCTAATCCAAAAACAAAAATAGGTCTTAAAAACTTATACTCAAATTCCCTTGAGAATACTACCCAGCTCATTGTAGGAGATTATGTGAACTATCCCCGTGATACTCGTCAAACGGTATTCGACTTTAACAGGCGTTCTATTTTTTCCACCAGTGGGATTTTTGAACACTATTTTGAAGAACTTTTACAATCGGAAATATCAGTGAATATTAATTATTCGAGAGCTAAACAAGATCGTCCCGATCGCAGAACTACCCAATACAATCTGACGCCTAATGATGAATACAATATCTATTTTGATGACGGGGGAAACACACACTTTTTCTCCGACCAGGTTGATAATAACTATACAGCGAAGCTTGATTATGAGTTACAACCATTATCTACTGTGAAACTAAAGACTGGTTTTTCAGCCGAATATAAAGATCGGGCGTTTGATGCACGTAGATTGGAATATCAGAACTTTACAGGTGCTTATCCCAGGGATCAAAAAAATGCACCGCCATATATAGCGTTAGATCCATCATTTGTAGAACAGGATTTGTTGGATCTGGTTGAAACGACACAGCCCAGAGATTCCTACCAAGGGGAGCAAACGCTTTTTGCTGGATATTTGAGTGTAAACTGGAATTATTTTGATAATCTTTCAATAGAAGCAGGGGCCCGACTAGAGCAATCAGTACAGCAAGTTTCGGTAGATCAAAATGGCAGCGATCAAACTATTGCCAATGTTGACAAAACAGACATCTTGCCGGCTATCAACTTAACCTATAGCGCATCAGATAAAACAAATATTCGAGGTGCTTTTTCATCAACGCTGGCACGCCCAGAATTCCGCGAAATCTCTGATTTTCGATTCCAGGATTTTGTGGGATCCCAAATTGTTTATGGTAATCCAGATTTAAACCGAACGGTGATTCATAATTACGATTTGCGTTTTGAGACTTATCCCAATCCTGGTGAACTATTTGCAATAAGCACCTTTTATAAGAAATTCTTTGAGCCGATCGAATTATTCTATCGCTTTACTGAACGCACTGAAGTACAGTATAAAAATGCTGAAGAAGCTAATTTGTTTGGAATCGAGCTGGAAGGACGTAAAAATGTATCTGAGCAGCTTCAGTTGGTATTGAATGCTTCATACATCCTGTCAGAAACAAAAAGCAAAGAGGAAGATCAGTTTCGGACGGCAAATGTGGAACGGCCGATGTATGGACAATCCCCATATACATTGAATGCCGGAGCCTATTATACAATTCCACGATTGAATGTAGAGCTATCAGCCAACTACAACACATTTGGCGAACGCATTGTAACAGTAGGAATGGGGCGTCATCCCGATGATGAGTACGAGCAATCTTTTCACCAAGTGGAAATAGGCGCAAAATATCGGACGGGCAAATTCACTATTAAGGCTGATATTGAAAACCTTTTGAATGAGGATGTTATTTATAAGCAGGGAGATATAGTTACCAATAAATATAGTCCAGGTGTGACCTACAATCTTGGCATCAGCTATAACTTTTAATACAAAAGGTAATGATAAGCCTACAATGCGGTAATAATTTCTTAATGAGCATTTTGAATATTAGCCATCTCAAATCGTAATCCAACAACCAATCTAACAATCTCATGATTAATACAGCAACGAAAAAACTAATACTCTTTCTTTTACCGCTTGCGCTGATGATGTCGGCCTGTAGTGGGGATGATAATCCGGTAGATCCCATCGATAATGGTAACGACGGGGATGAGATCGAAATTCCAGAAGTGTATGAAAATCTTCCAGGAACGCTCATTGCCGAAGATGAAACCTGGAGCAATGACACAACCATTGCCGGACCTCATTATGTGCTTCCCGGTGTAACCTTAACAGTTGAGCCTGGTGTGACTGTCAGCTTTGAATACCATAATAACAATTCCGATGAGGTTGGAACTATAATTACACTTGATCAGGATGATGAAAACTATTCTGAAACACGACCATCGGGACGTTTGGTAGCGGATGGTTCAGCCGATAATCCCATTGTATTTACTTCTGCACGAGATAATCCTCAGCGCAACGACTGGGGCGGAATTATTATGGTAGGTCATGCTCCAAATTCTAACCCAAGTGGAGTAGGAGAGGTTGAAGGACTTGATGATGCCATTCAATATGGTGGTGACAAGGATGATGATGACAGTGGAGTTCTGCGTTACGTCCGCATTGAATATACCGGATACAGCATTGCAGAGGGTTCAGAACTGCAGGCTTTAACGTTATACTCAGTTGGAAGTGGAACTACGATTGAAAATGTGCAAACCTACGAAGTTAGTGACGATGGCATTGAGCTGTTTGGTGGCACCGTTGACGTAAAATTCTACGTGGTGTATGGCGCAGATGATGATTCATTTGACTATGATCAAGGCTGGACCGGTCGAGGACAGTTCTGGTTGGCTGTGCAAAAACCGGGCGCCGATAACGGATTCGAAAATGACGGTTGTGATGACCTTTCGGATTGTGATGGCGGCAATGGACCTACATCTCCCAACATTTATAACGTAACAGCTTACGGAGCCGGTGAGGGAAGTAGTCCTGAGAAAAACAACTTTGGACTGCGACTGCGTGAAAATTTACAGGGATCATATAACAACTTCATCGTTTCCAACTTTGATGGGGCTAACTTTGTACTCGAAGGTGGGGATGAAGGCGAAGAGGGCGATCCCACTTATACGAATTATCCGGATGAGCTTTCATTGAATGGTTTTGTAATCTGGCAAAATGCTGCGTTTCAGGACAACTCTAGTGCCGGTGGGGAAGCGGATCAGCCTGATGCCACTTATTTTGCCGATTCCTACGAAGAGGTTGATCCCATGTTCAATGATCCTGCTAATTATGACTTTAGCCTGCAAGCCGGGTCACCAGCATTAACAGGTGGCGTAACCCCGCCCGATGATGGATTCTTTGAGCAGGTTGAATACCGTGGTGCTTTTGGTACTGATGATTGGACTCGTGAAGGAAGCTGGGTACGCTGGCCATCAAACTAAAAGCGTTTTACATCTCTCACATGCATATGTGAGGTGTGCTGATCACAGGGAGGTGCCGTTGATTCGGGGCCTCCTTTTTTATTTTAAATAGATAATTATCTTGACAAACGAATTCAATAAGCGTACCTTTAATCGTAAATTTACGATAAGCGATTAAAGACTATGGCAATTACCAAAGCAAAACTATTTAGTACCTCTCAAAAACGTACCGCCGAGCTGATGAAAGCACTTGGTCACCCTGCACGTATTGCAATCATTGAATTGCTTGCAGAGCGTGACACCTGCATTTGTGGGGATATTACAGATGAGCTGCCGCTGGCCCAATCAACGGTTTCCCAACATTTGAAGGCACTCAAAAATGCCGGCATCATAAAAGGAGAAATTGATGGCGTGCGTACCTGCTATTGTCTGGATGAAGAAGGCATAGCAGAAATAGAAGAGCTTCTTACTCCACTTTTAACGAATCTTACAACTGCAACTCAAGAAAAATGCTGATATGAGTACAAAAGAAAAAACTGCTGAAGAATTAAAACAAACAGTAAAAGAAAAGTATAGCCAAATTAGCGAACAGCCGATGGATTTCAATGCTAGTTCGTGCTGTGGTGCAGGCGAAAATTCGGATGAAGTGTATAATATCATGACCGACGATTACAGTGAGGTTGAAGGGTATAATCCTGATGCCGATCTGGGACTTGGCTGTGGACTGCCTACCCAATTCGCCAAAATAGAGAAAGGCGATACCGTTATTGATCTTGGTTCCGGGGCTGGTAACGATTGCTTTGTAGCTCGTCATGAGGCAGGGGAAACCGGTAAGGTTATTGGTATCGATTTTGCAGAGTCGATGATCAATAAAGCCCGTAAAAATGCTGATAAGATTGGGTTTAATAACGTTGAATTCCGTTATGGGGATATTGAAGATATGCCCGTTGGTAATAACGTTGCCGATGTGATCGTCAGTAATTGTGTATTGAATTTGGTGCCCGATAAGCCCAAGGTCTTTTCAGAGATTTTCCGCACGCTTAAGCCGGGTGGACATTTTAGTATCTCGGATATCGTGCTGGTGGGAGATTTGCCGAATGCATTGCGCGAAGATACCGAGATGTATGCCGGTTGTGTGGCGGGTGCTATCCAAAAGGATGAATATCTTGGACACATCAAAGATCTTGGGTTTGAGGATATCAGGATTCAAAAAGAAAAAATGATTATGCTTCCAGATGATATTTTAGCCAATTATTTATCTGAAGAAGAAATTGACGAGTTCAAAGATGGCAATACTGGTATTTATAGCATTACCGTTTTTGCTCAAAAGCCTGCTGGCGAATCTGGCTCTGAAAAATCAGAGCAAAAAATTGAAATGATTGATGTTGGTAATGTTTGTGGCCCCAGTTCTGGTTGCTGTTAATTATTGCAAAGTAGCCTCTTGAAATTATATCGTTATCGTAGATAACCTGCATGTAGTCCTTATCTTTCTAGTTATTTTTTAATAAGACTTCAATAAAGGTAGACTCTGCTAAGAAACGAGTAAATCCAAATTAATTAGTGAACTATAGTGTATTCAGCAATTGAACAATACATCAGCAGGCTTGAAGGAAGCCTTGAAGAAATCCCGGCTCAAAGAAAGAATAAACTAACGGCTATTGCCGATTATGTTCGATCCAAGGAATCAGCAAAGCTAACCTTTATTTGCACCCATAATAGCCGCCGGAGTCATTTCTGCCAGATTTGGTCAGCAGTAATGGCAAAGTACTTTGATTTCGATAATATTGAAAATTTTTCCGGCGGTACAGAAGCTACAGCTTTTAACCCGAGAGCAGTGGAGGCAATTAAACGGGCTGGCTTTAAAGTGGAAGATCCCGGCGGAGAAAATCCACGGTACAAAGTTTTCTTTGATGAGGACGAAGAACCGCTGATCTGCTTCTCTAAGATATTCGACGACTCGTACAATCCACAGAAGGAGTTTGCAGCCGTGATGACCTGCACGGATGCCGATGAAAATTGTCCATTTGTACCGGGTGCTGAGAAACGATTTTCCATGCCTTATGTTGATCCCAAAGAAGCAGACGGCACTTCCCAGGAAGCCGAAACCTACGACGCACGCTGTAGGCAAATAGCAGCTGAAATGTATTATTTGATGTCAAAGGTTTAATGGTTTAGAGAAATAATTAAACGGGTGGACTTGGAACCCCAACCTTATAATCGTAAATTTACGATTAACGATAAATGAAGTTCATGTTATGAATAAAGAGCATCTGAAAATGTGGCTGATGGGGCGCAGGAGACTAACCGATCAGCTTGATGAAATAGGTGAAGAGGATTTACTAAAGCAATTGCATCCCGATTCCAGCAGCGTTGGTTGGCTGCTCCGACATATCGCTGAAGTTGAGCTGCTGTTCAGTAAAAATGTATTCGGGAAAGAGATTGCAGTGAAGGCGCAAACCATTGGCAGTATCGCCAAAGATCGTGGTCAGTTTAATGAGCGCGAGCCGCTTTTGGAATTAGTTGAACGGGCAGGTAACGAGCTGCAATCAGCTATTGAATCAGTTGAAGATTGGAGTCAGAACGTAGCTACAGCTGAATTTGGAACGGTTACCAAAGCGGAGGCTTTGGCCCGGATTATGACCCACACCGCTTATCATGCCGGACAGATAGGGCTTGCCTGCAAATACGGAAAAGAATATAACGACAAATAGAAAATTACTAAGAAAACGATCAAAACTATGGAAACTACAAAGCAGCAAACGCGAATAGCAACCCTAACTGTTTACGATCCGGCTATGTGTTGCAGTACCGGTGTATGTGGCCCCGATGTGGATGATAAACTGGTGGATTTTGCCAATGATGTGAAATGGTTGAAATCGCAGGGCGTAGTGGTGCAGCGCCATAATCTGGGACAGGAGCCCGAAGCCTTTAAATCAAATCCGGAAGTGATCTCGCGGCTGCAAGCTGAAGGAT
Source organism: Fodinibius sp. (assembly GCA_041642355.1). Classification (GTDB taxonomy): domain Bacteria; phylum Bacteroidota; class Rhodothermia; order Balneolales; family Balneolaceae; genus Fodinibius. Next base: position 13,420 of record JBEPWP010000014.1, read on the forward strand.
CGGATGTACTGCCAATTTTGACGATTGATGGATCTATTGCGTTAGAAAGAGAATATCCCAATCGAGAAAAACTCATCGATTTGCTTGATATAGAAGCTGAGAACGAAGATATACTATCACAAGATAAGCAAGATGTTTATGGTGCTTTGTTGCAAGCTGTTATTGACGGTGATCTGGAGCAGATGCGGGAGCAGTTCAAGCTTGGTGAAAAATCAGGTATATCAAAAGAAGAGTTGACTAATGTCATTCAAGAAGGAATTAATGAGCGGCAGCAGCTAACCAAGAAAGCAGTTGACACTGCCAATGAATTGCTTGGTGTTTCCTCAAGTGGTTGTGCTTCAGGCAGTGGCTGTTGTTAATTGATTCGATACTAAACACACAAAAAGAGTAATATCATTATGAAAGATCTACAGATTACCCCGTACATTTTTTTTACCGGCAAAGGCGGCGTTGGAAAAACATCACTGGCTAGTGCTACGGCTGTAAAGTTAGCTGACGAAGGTAAAGATGTATTGCTTATCAGCACAGACCCGGCTTCGAATCTCAAGGAAGTATTAGAAACGGAAATCACCGAAAAGATTACGGCGGTCGAAGGACTTTCGAACCTTCATGCGGTCAATATTGATCCGGAACAGTCGGCCGAAGAATACCGCAATCGCGTGCTGTCTCCGCTGGAGGATGTATTGCCGGAAGAGGAAATCAATAAAATACGGGAGGAACTGTCCGGCGCCTGCACCACGGAAATTGCGGCTTTTGATGAATTTGCCCGTTACGTAGCTGGTGATGGAGGGGAACAACCTTACGATGTGATTATTTTTGATACAGCCCCTACTGGGCACACGCTTCGCCTGCTGGAATTGCCAGCAGCTTGGAGCGACTTTATCGAACGCAATCCCGATGGAGCATCATGCATTGGTCCATCATCTGCACTGAAAACAAGCCAGGAACGCTACCAGAAAGTGGTCGAACGCTTACAGGATGAAGGAGCTACAACGATTTATCTAGTGAGTCGTCCTGAAGAAGCGGCGCTGGAAGAGGCCGAACGATCCAGCAAGGAGTTGAAAGAGATGGGACTTTCGAATCAGCTGTTGCTGGTGAATGGCTACTTTGAGCCGTTTGACGAATCAGATGAATTGGCGCAGGTAATGAAGAAGCAGGCGGATGAGGCACTCGAACAGATGCCGAAATCTTTGAAAGAAATGGACCGGTTCGTTTTTCCACTTCGTCCCTATAACTTGCTTGGACTTGATAAGCTCCGCAAGGTTTTTGAGCCGCTTGATGAAGATTCTATTAAAAGTGAAGGGATCGAATTAGATCGGGATGCTTACGAAAGTTCACTGCCTGATCTTAGAAAACTGGTGGATGATCTTACAAAAGAAAAAGATCACGGGCTGGTGCTGACCATGGGCAAGGGTGGAGTTGGTAAAACAACTATGGCAGTAGCAGTTGCCCTGAAGCTGGCCCGTCGTGGATATCCTGTACACCTAACGACCACTGACCCCGCCGCGCATCTGACACACTTTTTGAGTGACTCGGTTGAACGCCCTGAGCAGTTAACCGTAGATCGCATTGATCCCAAGGAAGAAAAACATGCCTATATCGAAAGAGTCATGAAACGCAAGGGCGCTGATATGGATGAGGAGGAGCGCAAACTACTACGCGAAGATTTGGAATCGCCGTGCACTGAAGAGGTAGCTGTATTCCAGGCCTTTTCCAAGGAGCTCCACAAAGCAAAGCGTCAGTTCGTGGTGATGGATACGGCTCCCACGGGACATACACTGTTGTTGCTTGACACCACCGGCAGTTACCACCGTGAAGTGCTGCGCAATACGAATATGGATGCGGATAAGCTGAAAACGCCCTATATGTATCTCAAGGATCCGGAATTTGCTAAATTATTGATTGTAACCTTGCCGGAAACTACACCCATAACCGAGGCGGATCAGTTGCAGGACGATTTGCGACGATCCGATATTGAGCCTTACGGATGGATTGCTAATCAGAGCCTGTCGGCAGCCGAAATATCTGATCCGCTGTTGAAACAGCGTGCAGCTGAGGAGTTGCCCCTGCTTAAAAAAATAAAGCAAGAACATGCCAACCGGTTGTATAGCGTACCTTGGTTAGAGCAGGAGAAGCTAATCGAAAAATTGGTGGACGACAATCCTGCTGAAATACCCTTGTCGGTATAGATTGAGTCATATTTTATAACTACTAAAACTTAAAATTTTACATAAATGAGTACTCCTGCACCAACAAAAAAAATGAGTTTCCTTGATCGCTATCTAACACTGTGGATTTTTGTAGCCATGGCCATTGGAGTAGCGATCGGTTATTTCATCCCATCTACATCCGAATTTATCAATTCATTTAGCAGTGGTTCTACCAACATTCCCATTGCTATTGGACTTATTTTGATGATGTATCCACCGTTGGCAAAAGTCGATTACAAACTGTTGCCAAAGGTCTTTAAGGATGTAAAAGTGTTGAGCATTTCGCTGGTGCTTAATTGGATCGTCGGTCCGGTGTTGATGTTTGCGCTGGCTGTTATCTTCTTGCAAGATTATCCGGAGTATATGGTGGGACTCATTCTTATCGGCCTGGCCCGTTGCATTGCAATGGTGTTGGTCTGGAACGACTTGGCCGATGGCAACAGTGAATATGGGGCGGGGCTGGTTGCGCTAAACAGCGTCTTCCAGGTGTTTGCCTACAGTTTTTACGCTTGGATATTTATCACCTACCTCCCCCCATTGTTTGGTTTTGAAGGAGCCATTGTCGATATCTCCATTTATACGGTAGCCGAAAGTGTGGCAATTTATCTCGGAATCCCGTTTTTAGCCGGCATGCTCAGTCGTTTTGGATTAGTCCGACTGAAAAGCAAGAAATGGTACGAGGAAACTTTTTTGCCGGCTATTTCACCAATGACACTCATTGCACTACTGTTTACCATCGTGGTAATGTTCAGCCTTAAAGGAGAGCTTATTGTACAGATCCCACTGGATGTGGCCCGCATTGCCGTACCGCTGTTAATCTACTTTGTGGTCATGTTCTTCATCGGATTTGCCGTGAGCAAAATGATGGGAGCCGAGTACGACAAAAATGCATCCATTTCATTTACGGCCGCCGGTAATAATTTTGAGCTGGCAATTGCCGTGGCTATTGCGGTATTTGGTCTTAACAGTGGACAGGCATTTGCCGGGGTTGTAGGTCCATTAATTGAAGTTCCCGCACTTATTGCACTAGTAAATGTTTCGTTCTGGCTGAAGGATAAATACTATGGGATTACGTCTGCTGTTGGGGTAGAAAATAGTGAGTAACAGAATTTCGCAGAGGAAATTAGGGGAATAGTAGTTATTTGATAATAATGGCAGAAGCTGATAACTTCGGATTATCATTTTGGAACCCTTATTATTAGATCAGCGTTATAAGAAGTCAATATTTGAATATGATAAATTATAAAATCTACTGATTTGGTTTTTGTTACGAGACAATCTCATTTTAACGCTGCCCATCGTTTGCACAACCCCGAAAAGTCTAATGAGTGGAATAAGCAAACCTTTGGGAAATGCAACCATGAGCATTGGCACGGTCATAATTATGTGTTAAAAGTAACGGTAGCCGGTAAACAGGACCCCGAAACCGGTTATGTGATTGATTTATCGGACCTAAAGGCAATAATAGAATCGCGTATCGTTGAGAAATGTGATCACAAAAATTTAAATTTAGATGTTCCTTTTTTGGATGGGATCATGCCATCTACAGAAAATTTGGTCGAAGTATTTTTTAAACAGCTGGCAAATCCCATTCGTGAGGCAACGAACCAACGGGGTTTTTTGTATGCGATTGAGTTGCAGGAAACGGAACGAAATTCGGCCAAATATTGTCCATATCTCTTAGAAAAAGAGATCCCCCAGCTTGGTTAATTTCCAATAAATTGCAGTTTTAACGAATGATTTCTACAAAATTGAAACGACATTACGATCCCACATTTACAGTTTCGGATGACTACAAAGCCAGTTTACCCGATCTGCAAAATGGTCCGGCCTCGTTGATTGAAGGAGCCGATGTACCCATTCAGCAGGTTGGGATATCGGGATTTAAACTGCCGCTTAAGTACCCGCGCCCGGATGGTGAATTGCTAACGCTGGAAACGTCTGTTGATGGATATGTGGGATTGGAGGCTGGTAAAAAAGGCATCAACATGAGTCGCATCATGCGATCCTTTTATGATTTTGAGGATGATGTTTTCCATCCCGATAAATTAGAAGAAGTGTTGGAAACGTATCAAGATGAGCTTGATACAAAAACAGCCTATCTACGATTATCATTTAATTATCCGATTAAGCAAGAGAGTTTGCGATCGGGGTTAGAGGGGTATCAATATTATACGGTTTCTATTGAAGGCACGATGGATGCGGATGGACATTTCCGAAAATTTATACATC